>DAOOWO010000063.1:0-9811 GCA_035371225.1 Bacteroidales bacterium
GAAATATTTTGCATTTATAAGTGAGAGGAAGGACTTTGCGGGTGTGGTTGGGGTATAGGCGTTATTGGTGAAAAATACAAAACCGTCCACCCGGCCTGTTTTATGTGTAACAACTATACCTTATCGGTTTCAGCGGCTTAGTATTTTCCCGGCATTAGAAGCAAAGCTGAGGTTATTTAACAATATTTATTAAGTGTATATGCTTCTATTGCACGCGTTACGAACGGGGGCGGGCTGGGAATTTTTTTCATGCTTTTTTTACCCATATGCGCACGTACCGGGACTGATTGTATGTATTAATTATGGTTCAATGACCTCAGGTACCGAATCCACTCCATTCAGTATTGAATCCACGGCCCTCAGTATCGAATCAGGGATGGCGGTAACACAATTATAGTTTTTGCTGATCTTTTCCTTGGGCCCGGGGAATTTTTGACGGTATGCCTTCAGCGATTCATCATTCATGACTTTTTCCATAAAATAACCAAACATGGGTAAAGCAGCATGGCTGCCTTCGCCTATGCGGCTTCCCGGCCGAAAATGTATGCTGCGCCTGATTCCTCCCACCCAGGCGCCGGCAGCCAGCTTGGGCGAAACACCCACAAACCACATATCGCTGTGGTTTGACGACGTGCCCGTTTTCCCGCCAAACTCAGTTCCGTCTTTAAAAATATTGTACGACCAAAGATTTTGAACGGTAGAACCTCTTTCTTTGACACCGGCTTTGAGCATTTCCTGCATCAAAAATGCGGTCTCGTAATCAATAACCTGTTTCCTTTCGGGTTTGTATTCCCAAAGTATCTTGCCTTCACGGTTTTCGATGCGTGTTACCAGCACAGGGGCTTCATATACGCCGTCGGCCACAATGCTGGCATAGGAGTTTACAAGGTCGAGCAGCTTCACCTCGCTGGAGCCCAGGCACACCGAAGGCACATACTCCAGTTTTGTTCTGATGCCGAGCAAATAGGCATACCGTATCACTTTGTCAATACCTACCTCGCGGGCAAGGGTTACAGCAACACCATTGATGGAATTGGTAAAAGCCGAACGCAGGCTCACAGGGATATTATAAAATACTCCGTTGACATTATGAGGGCGCCATACTTTGTCCTGGCCTTTTTCCTTGTATTTCCATTCCACATACTGGTCGTTGCGCATATCGCAGGGGCCCAGGCCGGAGGCGATGGCGGCGGTATAAACAAACAACTTAAATGTGGATCCCGGCTGCCGTGCTGATTGCGACACATGGTCGAATTTAAAAAACTGGTAATCTATGTCGCCCACCCAGGCGCGTACGTAGCGGTTCTGCGGCTCGATAGCCACAAATCCCGTATGCAGAAACCGCAATGTATAATTGATAGAATCCAAAGGACTGAGCACCGTGTCTGTTTGCCCTTTTTTCGGATGATATAAAGTCATAGGCACCGGCTTACGCATCAGCGCCATAGCCGAGTCGGCATTGCCGGTTTCTTTTCTGAATGCCTTGTATCGGGCGCATTCCATAGCGTTGCTTTGCAAAAAGCCTGGTATTTCCTGATATTGTTCGTTACGCCAGGGATTTTCTTTTCCCCATTGCCGGCTAAACTCGCTTTGCAGAATATTCATTTGTTTTTTTACTGCCTCTTCGGCGTATTGCTGTATACGCGAATCAATGGTGGTGTATATTTTCAGGCCCGAAGTATAAATATCCAGGTTGTTTTCTTTACACCAGCTTCCAATGGCATCGGCCACCGCCATCCTGAAATAGGCGGCCTGGCCGTCGGAGAGGTCTTCGACTTTGTATTTTAGCCCTAAGGGCAGGGCCTTGAGCGAGTCATGCTGGCTTTCGGTAATGAGATTTTCTCTTTCCATGATACCGAGCACCACATTTCTGCGTTTAGTGCAGTTTTTCGGGTTGCGCAGCGGGTTGTAGGTGGAGGGGGCCTTCAACATGCCGATGAGCATGGCCACCTGTTGCGGTTTTAATTTGTTGGGTGATACGCCAAAATATACCCTCGAAGCAGTTTTTATTCCAAAGGTGTTGTTCCCAAAATCAACGGTATTGAGGTACATAACCAATATCTCTTCTTTGGAATAGAACATCTCGATTTTTATGGCGCCAAGCCATTCTTTAAGTTTCATGATAACCATTCGCACATAAGGGATGTATCCGAATAGTCCCCTTGAATATGCCGTGCGCGATTTATACATGTTTTTTACCAGTTGTTGCGAGATGGTGCTCGCACCCCGGTAGTTTCCCGAAAACCAGTCGTGGAAGGCCGAAACAAGCCCTTTGAAATCAATGCCGCTGTGCGAATAAAAACGTTGGTCTTCAACGGCGATGAGTGTTTTGATTAGTATAGGAGACAAGTCATGGAATTCAACAGGGGTGCGGTTTTCCTTAAAAAAACGGCCAATCATTTTGCCGTCCGATGTATAAACTTCTGAAGCAATACTTTGCTGGGGATTTCTGATCTCGGATATCCGTGGCGATTTGCCGAATAACCATAGAAAATTGATATTGATCAGGAAAAGCAAAAGGATGAATACCAGAAAGATAAAAAGTATGTCATGCAATAGTCTGATATACCACCGGCGTTGTTTGTGCAGCTTCTTTCGGGTTGCAAACCACTGTTTTGTTTTCTGGTAATATTGTTTTATTTTTAATAAAATGTGCTTTAGCATGGGGCAAAATTTTTGTAAATGAATACAAAACGATGGCAGGCTGTTTTTTTATGTTGTAAAATTCAATCAGCTATTTTTAATCAATGATTTCGAGATCGTATTTGTATAAAAGTCCGTTTAATCCTGTACTTGAAAACCTGGCTTGCTTTAACCGGTTCACCTCAGGATCGATAGCATAGCCATATGCCGTTGAAAAATCGGCTTTTTCAAGCAGGGTATGCTGAAAAATGGCCCGGTCGAGGTTGCAGTTGTCAAAAACAGCGCCGCTCAGGTCGCATTCGGTAAAATCAACTTCCTGTATCTGTGAATGAATAAATTTTGTGCCTTTGATCTTTAACAGGTAAAAGGAAGAATGATTTAGTATGCAATTAGAGAAACTCATCGACAAGCCAAATTTATTGCAGTTTTCAAAAAGTAGCCCCAGCATTTTGCAGTCCTTGAATTTTATTTCGCGCAATGCCGTATTGTTTAGTTGGGCCAGGCTGAGGTTGCATACGATAAATTCGCAATCTGTAAATGTGATATTACTCATGTTGACCTCAGAAAAGTCGCAGCCATCGAAAATACAATTTTCATAGGTACCTACCGGTAAAGTTTTTTTTGTAAAGTCTGCTTTTTTGTAAGAAACACCTGTAAAATATTTTTTTTCCATGGTGAAATTTTTTTTCGGCAGAGGGCGGCAGTTGAATTAAAAAAGAAGCCCTGCAGAGCTTCTTTTTAAGTTTTGCGATACGTTATTTATAATTACCCAATGGTTACTTTTTGTTTTCAAAAGAAACCGTGAGGTCGTCGATATAAAAAGTTTTTTTATCATTGTTCCACACATAGACAGAGATTTTATCGGTAGGCATAATATTTTCTGGCAGGTTCACCGAAGCTTTTATTTGTTGCCATTTTGCTGTGGTCTTTACCGAGTCGATGAGTGGTGTGCCGAACCAGAAAATATTTTTTTCGCAGGAATCAACGCTTAAAACGATCGTGCTTTTAATGCCAGCCTGAGGATAGAGCACCCAGAAATCGATGTTGGCTTTTTTGGGGATAGTATCGCCGATGATACTCACTGATTCTTTGAATCCAAAACTAAACTGGTTTACCGAATCCACCCGGCTCGAATACCTTCCGGAGTGAGCGGCGTCTTTAGAGAGAGTATACTGATTAATCCATCCGGTAGCTTCAAGGTCGCTCGAAAATACTCCGGTAGCCGATAGGTTGCCGTTTTTTGCATCATCTTTTTTTCCAGAACAGGCTGCAAACAATAGCGTTGCACAAATAATAACGGATAAGAGCTGTAGATTTTTCATTTTTAATTTTTTTTGGTTTGCAAAAATATAGTTTCCTGAGCTTATAGCATAAAAAAAAATCAATTTTCTGATTTCAAAGTATAAACTTTTTAATTAGTGTATGAGCGGAAACCCAGTGTCTGAATCGAAAAGTTCAGTTTCGAGGCCTGCCCGACTGTCTGCCAACTGGCGGGTCAGTTGGGGATGAAGCCGGACATTAGGACAAACTCTAATTAATGTTCAGTGTAATGCTTATTGCGCGTTGTACCGGGTGTAAGGAATGCTGTCCTGTCCTGAAAAATCGTTGTTCAGGTATTTGAAATAACCTGCCACGGCCACCATGGCTGCATTGTCGGTGCAAAAAACCGGTTTGGGCAGGAAAAGTTTCCAACCTTGTGTTTCGGCGTGGGACAAGAGTTGTTTTCGTAGAGCCGAATTGGCCGAAACGCCTCCCGAAATAGCAATCGTGCGGATTCCGGTACGCTGCGAAGTTTCGATAAGTTTCTTAACCAGAATATTTATTATGGTTTGCTGTATGGAGGCGCATAAGTCTGCAAGGTTTTGGCTGATAAAATCAGGGTTTTCATTCAGGCGGTCGCGGACAAAATACAGGAAGGAAGTTTTTAGTCCGCTGAAACTGAATTCGTCATTTTTAACTCGGGGTTCAGCAAATTTGTATTTCAAAGGATTTCCGGCGGCAGCATTTTTGTCGATCATTTGTCCGCCGGGGTAGGAAAGACCCAGTATTTTTGCGCTTTTGTCAAAAGCTTCTCCGGCGGCGTCATCAATGGTGTTGGCAATCGTTTCAAAAGTGTAATAATCTTTTACTTTTATTATCTGCGTATGGCCTCCCGAAATGAGCAGACAAAGGTAAGGGAATGCCGGCGCCTGCCTGGGGCTATCCTTTTCATTAATAAAATGTGCAAGCATATGCGCCTGAATATGATCGACATCAATAATGGGGATATTCAGCGCCAGCCCTAAGGATTTGGCCACTGATGTTCCCACAATCAGCGAACCCAACAAACCGGGCCCCCGTGTAAAAGCAATTGCAGAAAGTTGTTTTTTTTGTATATTTGCTTCGTGGAGTGCCTGGTCAATAACGGGGATAATATTTATCTGGTGTGCCCTCGAAGCATATTCGGGGACTACACCGCCAAAGTTTTTATGTATTGCCTGACTGGCAATAATATTGGATAAAAGTTCGTTTTTATTGACCACGGCCGCAGAAGTGTCGTCGCAGGATGATTCAATGCCCAGTATGTAAGTGTTCATTATCGGAAAAATGTTTTCAAAGGTATAAAAAAAACGTTTAAAATATTATTGGTTGTTTATGCGGTACTATTTGTGCTGCCTGCAGGCCTATTTACACTAATGCAAAGCAACCTGGTACAGACTTACCTGGCCAAAAAAGTTTCTGCCTATTTGTCCGAAAAACTCAATACAGAAGTTACAGTCGACAAGGTGGAAATTCGTTTTTTTGCCGATGTGGTATTGAAGAAGGTATATATTGAAGACCTTCACGATAATCCCCTGCTCAGTGCCGAAAAGATCAACGTGCAACCCGGACATATTGACTTGTCTTCCAATTATTTCGGGCTTAAAAAGGTTGCTCTGGAAAATACTTTCTTCAATTTACGCAAGTATAAGGATGAAAAAAAACTTAACCTGCAGTTTTTGATGGATTTTTTTAAGACCGATAAAAAGAAAACTGCCAGGCCAAAATACCCTGTAAAAGTTGTGGTTGATAAACTAAAACTTTCGGGTTCGGGATTTTCTTACATTGACGACAACAAAGAGCATAACAACAATGGGGTCATGGATTTTGATGATATAAATATTTCGTCCCTGGATGTGGATATGAAAAATGTGGCGGTGCTTGGCGACTCGGTTTGTGCAGAAATTAAAAACCTGTCGTTGCACGAAAAATGCGGGTTTATCATCCGGGAATTTTCGGCAAACTCAATCGTTTCCAAACGCAACATTGTGGTTAACAATCTGTTGGCAAAAACAAATAATTCTAACCTCAACCTTGATCTTACCTTTGCTTATGAGGACTTTAAGTCTTTTAAAGATTTTGTTCACAAAGTGGTTATCATCTCGGCCATTCGTCCTACGGATCTTAATTTTATTGATATTGCCTATTTCGTACGTCAGTTGCACGGGATGAATGATCTTATACATTTTTCATCTCAGGTAAAAGGCACTGTGAGCAATCTCAAGGTGAAGAAATTCATGATGCATTATGGCGCTGATACCTATTTTGACGGTGATATCGCCATGAACGGCCTGCCCAAAATTGATGAAACGTTCATTAATCTGAAAGTCAGGGATCTGACATCTTCGGTGTCGGACCTCAATGCCATTGTTATCCCTTCAGCCGACGGGGAAGTGATTAACCTGAAACTTCCATTAATGCTGCAGCGACTGGGAAACATAAACGTAAACGGAGTTTTTACAGGATTTTACACAAATTTTGTTTCCAATGCCACCCTGAATTCTGATCTGGGCACTATTTCGACCGATATTATCGTAAGAAACGAAAACAAAGTAATTTCCTATGAAGGGGAGGTGTCCACCGAAAATTTTTATCTCGGACAACTGCTTGATGCAGGCGGATTGCTTGGTAAAGTGAGTCTGGTAGCTCAATTAGGCGGATCGGGCCTGACAGCTAAGGATGCCGATTTGATTTTTCAGGGAAACATTGATCAACTGGAGTTTAAAGGGTATAACTATTCCGGTATATCGGTAAACGGCTCTTTTGTCCATAAAATTTTTAATGGCGTGATTGAAGTGGAGGATAAAAATCTCGAAATGGTGTTCAATGGTGAGGTGGACCTCAATGACTCGCTGCCCGATTTCGACTTTGAAGCCAATGTGGCCTATGCCAATTTAAAAATGCTCAAAATCAATCCAAAAGATACTGTTTCAGAGGTGAAGGGACGGATGAACATCGATTTCTATGGCAACAATATTGATAACCTTAAAGGCTATATCGCAATCAATGATGCTTCGTTCCATCAAAACCATAAATATTTTGACCTTCGGTCTTTTAATCTTAATACATATATCAGTCCAACGGGATATCGCACCTTTGACCTGAAATCCGATTATGTGGATGCTGTTTTTAACGGATATTTTGTTTTTTCGGAGCTTGGAAATTCTTTTAAGAACTTCCTGCTTAACTATCTTCCCAACTTTTATTTTGCCCTCGACACCAACAATAAAAATCTGGCCCGTCAGGAGTTTAATTTTGATATCAGGTTGTATAATGCTACGCCTGTGTTGGATTATCTTGTTGACGGCCTGGAAGCATCAGGCAATACCATGGTGAAAGGAAACTTCAACTCATTGACGAATCATGCTAAAATAGATGCTGTTTCTTCAAAACTATCCTATAAAAGTTTCTCACTGGAAAACTGGAGCCTGGATTTTGCGGCTACCGAAGGGAGGATAAATCTTCATATGAATTCTGATACGTTGCATATGTCTGACAGCTCTTATCTTTCCAATGTGAACCTGGATTCCAGAGTGCTTAATGACAGCATAAGCAGCAGCTTACAGTGGGATAACAAAAAAGCCACCAAGAGAAATGCCGGCAACCTGAATTTTTATAACTATTTTTATACAAACACCCAATCGGTAATGGGTTTCAAACCATCCGAACTGGTGGTGAATGATTCCGTGTGGACTATAAGCCCTCAGGGGAAAATAGTGTTTGATACCGGCAGCATTGCCTGCAACAACCTAATGTTATGGTATAAAGAGCAAAACCTGGCCATCAACGGGAAAATATCCAAAAATCCTTCGGATGTGCTGGCTGTGGAATTCAATTCTTTCGATATTTCCAATGTTGATTATCTGAGCAATGCCAAAAAATTTGATCTTGACGGCATTATAAACGGTAATGTTTTCATTTCGGATATTTACAATGCCCCAACGTATTTTGCCGACCTGAAGATAAAGGATTTCGGGATAAACTATGATAAATTGGGCGATGCCTCGATACAAAGCAAATGGGATGATGTGAAAAAAGGGGTACACATAAAGGCCGAAATATACTACATCGGGAATATCGGCAAGAGCACCCCGGTAATAGCAGAGGGTTATTATTATCCGGGTGATAAGCCGCAAAATTTTGATATCGACATCAGTGTTGAAAACCTTCGTTTGAAAGCCCTCTCTAGGTATGTTGCCAGTTTTGGCTCTATTGTAAGCGGTACCGCCACGGGCAAATTGTATCTGAGAGGAAAACGGAATCCCGAATTATCAGGCCTGCTCAAAGTTATGCGGGGCGCCCTGAAAATTAATTATCTCAATACCGTGTATGCCTTTGCTTTTGATAGCGTTAAAATTACCAAAGATGAGTTTTTGTTTCAAAACCTTATTGCCTTCGACCAACCGGATCTTGTCCACCGCGAAGTTGACACCGTGCTGGTATCGGGCAGTGTTACCCATGAAAATTTTAAGAATCTTGGATTCAATATCAATGTTGAACCTAAAAAAGCTCTTGTGCTGAACACCAGTGCCTCCATGAATGATTTATTTTATGGCAAAGGTTATGCTACGGGAAATGCACGTATTTACGGCACTCAAAATATAATAAATTTTGATATTTCTGCTACCACCGAAAAGGGGACACAACTGATTATCCCGGTTGGCAACACATCGGCTTTGCAGGCCAGCGAATATATTACTTTTATCACCCAGGGACATCACGAAGATACAATTTCGGAAGAAAAAGGCAAAGCCATCAAGGGCATTAACCTGGATATGTCATTCAATGTAACTGATGATGCCGAGGTACAACTTTTATTCGATCCCAGAGTGGGCGACCGCATCCTGGGAAGGGGAAATGGCAACATACGTATTACTATTGCTGATAACCAAATGAATATGTTTGGAGATTATGTACTCACTTCGGGCGATTACCTGTTTACCTTTCAGAATATTATCAACAAACGTTTTTTAATTGATCCGGGCAGCACAGTTAAATGGAACGGCGACCCTTATAATGCCGAACTGGACATCCGTGCCCGATATACGCTCAGGGCAAACCTGGCAGGCCTGGGAGTGGATACCAATACCAGGTATGTAAATGTGGATTGCATTATCAATATGTCCAATGTCCTGTCAAATCCGGAATTTTCTTTTGAGGTGGACATTCCCTCCATGCAGGATTATGAAAAAGTTCCTTACCTGGCGGCTATCAACCAGAATATCAACAATAACTTTATATCCCTGCTGGTTATCAACAGTTTTGTTAATCCAAATACAGGTATAGGTTCGGCCACTTCGGCAGGGGTAAGCCTGTTGGGAAAAAGTGCCAGCGAAGTACTTTCAAACCAATTAAGCAACTGGCTTTCGCAAATCAGCAAAAATGTCAATATCGGTATTAATTACCGGCCAGGCGACAATATTTCGCAGGAAGAAGTGGCGGTGGCGCTTTCGACACAACTTTTTAATGACCGGGTAACCGTATCCAGCAACCTTGGCGTTGCTACAGGGCAGACAGCAACAGGTGAAAACAAAAATTCGAATCAGATAGTAGGCGATGTGGATATTGAAGTGAAAATTTCCAAGGCATTAAAGCTAAAGGTGTACAACCATACAAACCAGTACAGTATTTTGCAATATACAGCACCTTATACACAGGGAATTGGTATCGTATACCGCAAAGAGTTTAATACCTACCGGGATTTATTCCTGAAAAACAAAAACAGGAAAAAGTAATCCTGCCGCCTGTTCAGCCCTGTTTCAAAATAGCATCGCCTATGCTGCAATGCAGGCATTTTTTTGGCTGGCAGTAATCATTAAACATTTGTATCATGGCCTGCGAAAAAAATGCCTGCATTGCAGCATAGGCG
>DAOOWO010000064.1:0-9811 GCA_035371225.1 Bacteroidales bacterium
TTCATTGCTCGATCAGCAAAAGAACTTCAGCGGGATTTTACTGGCACTTTCGCTGCTGGCCGAAAAACGCGATGATTTTGTGTTGGATGTGGTTAGCGATGGCGATTTTGAGCAATTTGCCAGAAAATACGAAAAATTGAACATCACCCATAAACTCGTTTTCCATGGCAGGAGAAACACTGATGAAGTGGCAGCTATTATACGGCGGGGGGACTTTTTGCTGCTTTTCAGCAATTACGAAAATTTTCCGTGCGTGATAGCCGAGGCCATGGCATGCGGGCTCCCGGTGTTATCCTCAGATGTTGGAGGCATAGCCGAACATATAAGCCCGGCCAACGGACTGTTAGTCGAAGCCCAGAATATTGATGCGTTCGTGGTTCAGTTAAACAGGATGCTTGATACATGCCGTTCGTATGATAAAAACAGCATAAGGGATTATGCAGAGAAGCACTTTGCATATGAGGTGGTTGGTAAACAATTTTTTGAAATTTATAAACAGGTGATTTGTTCCTAAAGATATTTAAAACATTCGGAGTAAGGCTGTCGTCGGCCATAATCAGCTTGCTGATTGCTGTGGTTATTTCTCAGTATCTCGGCGCTGGAGGCAAAGGGGAGCAGGGCATTATTATCACTACCATTGCCCTGATACTTATTTTTGCTAACATTGTGGGCGGAGCCTCCCTGGTGTATCTTACCCCCAAGATTCCCCTGAAAAAGCTTATCCTTCCTTCCTATGTCTGGAGTTTTTTTATCAGCGCTCTTTTTGTCATAGTCTTATTTCTGTTTCCTCTCATTGAGTTAAAATATGTCTGGCATGTGGCCTTACTCACTTTGCTAAACTCGTTTACTTCGGTTAATACCTCGGTACTGCTTGGAAAGGAAAATATCCGTGCGGTGAATGTTATCAACTTTTCACAAGTGGCGCTAACGATATCTGCTTTGCTTGTTTTTTTTGTGTCGGATGTAGCCAGAAATATATACGGATATATCTATTCCCTGTATATTGCCTATGGAATTACCCTGGTGATGAGCACGTTTTTTCTGAGTTCCTACAGTTCAAAAATAGATGATGGTAAGCCGGTAACTTATGCTGATGCGATAAGGATGCTGTTTCGTTATGGATTTATGAACCAGTTGGCACATATAACGCAGTTGCTGAGTTTCAGGGTGAGTTACTATTTTCTGGAGTCCTATCAGGGTTACGATGCCGTGGGAATATATTCCAACGGGGTTTCTATCACCGAATCGGTATGGATGATCAGCGGCAGCGTGGCGCTGGTGCAGTATTCAAAGATTTCAAATACCTGCGACAAAAAGTTTAATCAGCATCTCAGTGCCGAACTGTTACGTATCAGCCTGCTGTTATCCTTTATAGTGCTGATTCCGTTGGTGTTGCTTCCCGGTTCTTTTTATGCCTTTATTTTTGGTAAAGACTTTGGCGATATCAACCGCATTATGTGGCTGCTGGCTCCCGGTGTGCTGGCATTTGTAAATGCCCTGATACTGGGACACTATTTTTCAGGCACAGGAAAGTATCACATTAACAGCATCGGCTCGGCCATCGGTCTGGTGGTTACCCTGGCGCTTTCACCGGTACTGATTCCCCGCATGGGATATCTTGGGGCTGCACTCACAGCCAGTCTCTCATATTTTTCTACCACCGTGTTTGTGACTTTGAGCTTTTGCCACGAATCAAAGTTGAGTTTGAAAGATTTGTTGCCTCTGCCACGATATTTTTCAGGATATTATTCCTCGGTAAAACAATATCTTTGCAAAAATAATACAGCACGAAATGAGTAAATTTTCAAAAGCTTTCAAGGCGCTGAGGCTGATTGTCCATAGACCATACCTGCTGAACCTTATCAATGATGATGAGGAGGTGAAGAAAAATTATGTGACACAGAAATACCGGCTTGGCAAAGGATTACCCACGGCAGATATTTTGAATTATATGCCGGACGAAGAAGATATTTTTCCATACAGCTTTCTGGAAGGTTCATCGTTGCCTACCGACTTTGCCTTGTTACGTAGTATTTGCCGCAAAAACAATGTGGATGATTACCTGGAAATTGGTACCTGGCGGGGCGAAAGTGTGGCCAACGTAGCGCCCCTGGCAAAAAACTGTTATACGCTGAACTTGCCCGATGAAGAAATGAGAAAAGCAGGATTGGATGAAGCGTATATTGCTATGCATCGTTTTTTTTCCAAAGACTTGCCCAATGTTACTCATCTTCAGGCCAATTCCATGACTTTTGATTTTGCTTCGCTGAATAAAAAATTCGATCTTATCTTTCTCGATGGGGATCATCATTCCGAAGCAGTGGCTCATGATACCAAAATGGCTTTCAGTTTGTTGAAAGATGAAAACTCAGTTATCGTCTGGCATGATTACGGACTGACTACTGAAACTCCCCGCTACGAAGTGTTGACGGGCATACTCGACGGCTGTCCTGCAGAGTGTATCCAACATTTGTATCACATTTCAAATACTCTATGCGCAATTTATACCCGCAAAAAGTTGCCTGCAGCCTTTATCAGTCCGAATAAGCAGCCCCAAAATCAATTTGCATTAAAGATTCAGGTCAGAACTTGTGGAACTAATTAAAAAAATTAGTTACTTTTACGAGGTTCAAACAGTTGTTGTATGATGATGGTTTCGAATAAAAAGAGCATCAGGCGTTTGTCGTATTTGTACAAAGCCCTTTTTTATATCGGTGCTATCGTGCTCATCGTATTATTGTTCCCCAAAGAATATAAATTCAAATATCATTTTACGCAGGATAAACCCTGGGTATACGAAGATCTGTTCGCTCCCTTTGACTTTGCCGTAAACAAGACAGAAGATGAACTGGCAAAAGACCGAAACGATATCATCCATAAAAGTATTCCTTATTTTGTTGCCGATACCAGCCTTGTGGTTGCCAGAAGAAGTCAACTGTTAAAAGAACTTGGAACCGACAGCACTATCGCCGGTTCTTTTTCCAAAAACCTGGAAAAAAGATTATCCCTATCGATTTTTGACTCTATATACAAAAAAGGAGTGCTACGTTACGATGATATTTTGAAAAATAAAGACGAAAATTTCACTATTTATCTTGTGAATGGCCATGTGGTCGAAAAACGTTCACTTTCAGAAATATATAATCTGGCCAGGGCCCATGACTATATCCTTAGCCAATTGGCTGGCAGGGATAATATAAATAAAGACTTTCTATTGCAGGTACTCGAAAAAGCACTGATTCAGAATGTGTCTTATAGCCCGGAAATTAGCAATCATGAGAATTTTATTGCTTTAAAAAACATTTCTTCCACTAAAGGATATGTTCAAAAAAATGAACGCATCATCTCGAAGGGAGAACTAATTACTCCCAGATACTACCAGATACTACAATCCCTGAAAAAACAATACGAAGGTGAAAGCAGCAATATCCACAGCCATTTTTTTATTGTGCTCGGACAAATTGTTCTGACATCAATTGCTATGATTATGCTGGTTTTATTTCTGATAATGTTTCGTGCCGACATCATTGCCGATAATAAAAAAAACCTGCTTATTCTTACTATCCTTATGCTGGTAATAGTATCGGCAAGCATAATCGTGAGGCGTTATGGTTATGAGTATATTTATGTGTTGCCGCTGTGCGTGGTGCCGCTGATGATACGCACTTTTTTTGACACACGTCTTGCTTTATTTGTTCACCTGATCAGCATTATTCTTATCGGTTTTTTGGTGCCCAATGGTTTTGAATTTATTTTTTTACAGCTCATAGCAGGAATAGTTGCCATCATCAGTACGGTTAGACTGGAAAAGCGTTCGCAATTTTTTATTACTTCCATTTATATTTTTTGTACTTATTCGCTCATTTATACCGGCATGACGATGATGCAGTCGGGCAGTTACAAAGATATCGTCTTTCAGAATTTTTTGTTTTTTGCCTTTAATTCGGTGCTCACCCTGATGGCATATCCCTTCATTGTGCTTTTTGAGAAATTGTTTGGCTATGTTACCAATGTCTCGTTGCTCGAATATTCCAATACCAACAACAAACTCTTGAGGGAATTGTCTCAGAAAGCCCCTGGCACTTTTCAGCATTCGCTACAGGTGGCCAATCTGGCCGAAGAAGTCGCCCACCGTATCGGTGCCAATGCCTTACTGGTGAGAGCCGGCGCCATGTTTCACGATATTGGCAAAGTGGTTAGTCCTGTGTATTTTATTGAAAATCAGTTGAGCAGCAATAATCCTCACGACAAATTGAGTTTTGCGGAGAGTGCAGAAATTATCACTCACCATATTGAAAACGGCATCATACTGGCTAGGAAATATGGCATACCCGAACAGATCATTGATTTTATCCGAACCCATCATGGTACCAAAAGGACGGAATATTTCTACCGTTTGTACAAAAATAAAAACGGTGAAAAAATTGACGAAAGTGTTTTTTATTATCCAGGTCCGGTGCCATTCTCAAAAGAAACTGCCATTTTGATGATGGCTGATACCGTGGAAGCAGCAGCAAAAAGCCTTAAGGTACATGATAAACAGTCTATTGACGACCTAGTTGATCAGCTAATTGATTGTTTGATAGGCGATAAGCAGATGAAAAATGCCAATATTACCTTAAAGGAAATTACCCGCGTAAAGTCCGTTCTGAAAAACAGGCTTATCAGTATGTATCATGTCAGGATTGAATACCCGAAAATGAATGCCCAAAACGATGATCAGGCTGAATAGCCGGCATTTTTTAGTTCTGCTCTTTTGTTAGTGCGTTTTTTGCGTCAAGGCTGTATGTTTCAGATAGTCAATACTATCGGGCCCGCAATTGAACAGCAGATCGATGATGCTAAGGTCGCTGATAAAGCCTGATTTGACATCGAAGACCTGAGTGTAGGGCACAAAACAAAAATCAGGTTCATTTCTGGGGTTTATTATTGAGCGAAGGTCGCCATTATCATAAGAATTCTGAAAGCTTTCGGTATACGTAATTTCTTTGTTTAGCCGCAATTGTTTCAGGCATACGGTCAGTAGCTCGTAGTTAAAATCTAACAGCCAGCTATATTTGACGGTAAAAAACTTTTCAAAATCATCACGGTAGTAAAGAAAATAGGCCGACTTGTTATAAGCTGCGGTTATTGCTCTCCAGTGTATCTGGTTCCAGGGGGCGGCATAGTTAATTTTTACATCTTTCAGAGGAAGCTGTGCCCGTCTGCAATGGTCCAGGGGGATACTGAGGTTGAGTTTACCGTTGGCAGAGTAGATACAACAGCGGTTTCGGTAAGTTTGTTTGATAAAATTTTCGCAGGCCTCAATACGAATTTCTTTCGCTAGTGTGGCGTACACAAAAAACGATATGGGGGGCAGGTAGGCAGTAGAAAAAATCACAACAAAAAATTTCCGGTAAATTTCTGAAAATATTCCGACAACGTGCAATTTTCTTATAAAAAGTTACGTTTCCGCATTATATGTCTTTTCTTTTATCAACAATTCAAACCGTTATTATGTAATCGAAATATACCCGAACCCATAAAAACTTCTATAATGAAAAAATTCATTTTATTTGTTTTTTCGCTGGTGTTGAGTTCGGGTGTTTTTGCTGGCGAAACGGCGTCTATCAGTCTTTTTGATGCCTTACAGAAAAAACTTGTCAAGGTAGTCTTCAAGGGCCGCGGCTATTCTTCCGAAAACCGAAGCGCTTTCTACGGAAAATGTATTTCACTGCAACTAAAAAATGTCAGTTCGCAGCGGCTGGACCTTACGCTTGAAGCCGGCAGAAAACTGAACAGTGGCCGCGACAGCGCTCAGGATATGATAGTCTCGCAATCAGAGATGTTTGCCCTGGGGCCTGGCGGTAGCAGCGATTTTACCATTAATGCTTTCTGTATTGAAAAAAGCGAGCCTTCCCCAAAGGAAAACACTGTATATACCATGGCCGCCATGGCTGATGGGTATCTGTTGCAATTGGTGCAGTTAATTGAGAGCCTCGGATGCCAGGATAATATGGGTCAGCAGGCGGTGTGGGTGCTTACCGATAATGCTTCACCCGACAATGTTAAGGGGAACGACCGCATGAAAGAAAAAAAGCTCAGGGACTTTGTTGAATTTGCGTTGAGAAAAATACAAGGCGGAAAACTTGATGGTGTCATTTATGATTATTCGTTTCCTGATAAAATGGACGGGGGCTTTAAAATTGCAGGCCAGATAAACTGGGATATGCCTTATAACGGCACCGTTACTCTATGCGTGTACGACAATAAAGGGAAAAAAGTAGCTGATATCTTTACAGGGGTGCCTTACAATAGCGGATTTCAGACTTATACTTATGAGTTAGCCAGTGTCTTGTTCAGGGAAGGCGAACTGTATTGGCTCAAAGTAGTCTCAAACGGCGAGCGGCTCAAAGAGGTGGCTATCACCATGAAATAGCAGGGGAGGATCATTTTTCTTGCCTCTTGATGTCTGTTTTATGCGTAAGTTTGTAACAAAATTAGACTGTGGAAAAAGAGTTAATAATTTATGGCCTCCGCCCGGTAATAGAAGCTATTAATGCCGGCAAGGAAGTTGAAAAGGTGCTGATACAAACCGGCCTTCGTTCGGAATTATTTCATGATCTGAGGGTGTTGCTCGCCCAAAATAGTATTCCTTATCAGTTTGTTCCTGTCGAAAAATTAAATCGTATTACCCAAAAAAACCATCAGGGCATCATAGCTTATATTTCCAGTGTTACATATGGTGATATTGAAAATATTATCCCCTTTTTGTTTGATCAGGGCAAGTCGCCGCTGATTTTAATACTCGACCGCATTACTGACGTGAGAAATTTCGGCGCTATTGCCCGTACTGCTGTTTGTGCCGGGTGCGATGCTATCATTATTCCTTACTACAATAGTGTGCGCGTTAGTTCTGATGCCATAAAAAGTTCGGCCGGTGCACTTCACCTGGTTCCCGTATGCAGGAGTAGCAGCCTTATCAAGACCGTGGAGTTTCTCAAGTCGTGCGGACTTCAGATTGTGGCCTGCAGCGAGAAAACTCAACAGCCTTATTACAAGACGGATATGGTAGTTCCAACGGCGATTATTATGGGGTCGGAAGAAGACGGCATTACGGATATATTGTTGAAATCTGCTGATCAAAAAGTGAAAATTCCTATGGCGGGTGAAATCGCCTCTTTAAATGTTTCCGTGGCTTGCGGTATAATTTTGTTCGAAGCCTGCAAACAACGAAATGTGTTATAAAATACCATCTGGCTGAATACCGGCAAAAGTGTCATTTTTCTAAGATTTTACTTGCTTTTTTGTCTTTTTTTCATTATATTTGTGGAACGTACGAACCCATATAATATGTCCATGCCATGAAAAAAATTTATATTATCCTTTTGCTGGTATTCAGCAGTTTTTTGCTAAAGGCTCAGGTGGTTAACGGGGGATTTGAAAACTGGATAAACGATTCGATACCGGAAACCTGGAATGGTGTTATATCTGTTGATGTAATTATCCAGAATTATGAGTTCAACACCGTGGCCAAAACCGACGACAGTTATTCCGAGTCCTTTGCCGCTGTGGTATCTACCGAAAAAACTATTCCCTATCTGGAAATTCTTTTGCCCGGTATTATTTCATATGGTAGCAATGAAATCAAATTAAATATCTCGGACTTCACTCTGGTAATAACCAGCACCGGTGGAATTCCCATAAATGTGATACCGACAAAAATTAAAGGACACTACAAGTATTCAGGTGCCAACCATGACACATTGGCCATTTATGCCGGATGTTATTATAATTCGGTTTTAATCGGGCAGGGAGTATTTTCTGATTCTACTGACCAGATATTATATGTGCCTTTTGAAATTGATATTGCATACAATCAGGAGGAAGTGCCCGATATGATTAATATTATTGCTACATCATCTGGCGGTTATACGCCTCAGGCCGGTTCAATGCTGTATCTTGACGATTTGTTTATGGAATATACGATGGCGGGAATAACCGAAACCGTACCGATTGACTTGTTGACCATGTATCCCAATCCCACTACAGGACTGATAACCTTGAATTTAAATCCAGGGGAAATAAACACGGTTAATGTTTACGATTATACCGGTAAACTTATCAAAACAGCAGGCATCGACGGCTATTATTTCACACTGGATATGCGTTCGTATGCAAATGGTACGTATTTCGTTGAGGTGGTTAATACTATTGGACGAAACACGGAAAAAGTTATCCTGGCAAGATAAGTGTGAAAATTGCCTGTTAAAAGGTCATTCCATTGGGGAATGGCCTTTTTTTTTGCTGATGAATATAACGCGGGGCAGGATAACACCTGCACAAGAAAAAAATTGTT
This sequence comes from Bacteroidales bacterium, assembly GCA_035371225.1. GTDB lineage: Bacteria > Bacteroidota > Bacteroidia > Bacteroidales > CAIWKO01 > CAIWKO01. The sequence goes on from DAOOWO010000064.1 coordinate 8,339, forward strand.
ATTACTTGTTTCTTTTTTTTAATTTTGACTCGTATTAAATTAAAAATTTAAAAATTATTGTATGAAAAAATTTTATTTATTGTTTTTGGAAGTATTTTTCGTTTTTTCGGCAACGGCCCAGATTCCAAATGCCGGCTTTGAAACATGGACTAATGATTCCACTCCATCTTCATGGAATGGGGTTATGTCAGTATCTGTTTTCGGAATTTACAATTACGACCTGTCCACCTTGCAAAGAAGCACCGACTCACATGGCGGAACTTATGCAGCCAAGCTGACCTCCGACAAAACCATTCCTATCATAGGAACGTTGTTGCCCGGTATCCTATCATACGGAACCAATGTGTATGACATCCTGGGAGGGATACAGGTTAGCGGAGGTATTCCTGTTACTGTTAAGCCGACTAAAGTCATGGGCTATTATAAATATGCCAATGCAAATAACGATACGATGGCTATCATCGGTTTCTGTTATAAAAATGGCGATACTATTGCTACAGGGGGTATCATGTCGAGTACCACCGTTGGTTCTTATACTTATTTTGAATTTGATTTGAATTATTCTCAAAATATGGTGCCCGACACTTTTAATATTATTGCGGTGTCTTCGGCTGGCGCCGCTCCGCAGGCAGGATCTGCACTGTACCTTGATGATATGCAGATAGAAGCAACGGGTGCCGGTGTACACGGAATAATTGCCGTTGACGAATTGGTGAGATTATCGCCAAATCCTACACCGGGCATATTGCAGGTGGAATTATTACCCAATGAAACCAATCAGATTGCGGTTTTTGATTATTCTGGGAAACAGGTGCTTACATCGGGCAGTAATGAAAACCATGCAGTACTTGATATGAGCAGTTTCTCCAATGGAGTGTATTTCATTGAAATCAGCAACAGCAAAGGCCGTCACACGAATAAATTTGTGTTGGCAAAGTAATTTATTAATCCTGTTAATAAGGTCATTCTGCTCCTGAATGACCTTTTTTATTATTAAGGAAATATTTTATAATGTGTTGAAATGCAGGCATATAAACATCGTTATGGAAGGGAAAATTAAACTCAAACAACGTATTATTGAATGTTGCAGGAAAATTCATCTTGATACTATAGAACATCTTACCAGCGAAATAGATGAACACCAGCAATCAGCCAATGACTATGGACTGCCTAAGGACCGTTATGATTCGTTTCGTTCGCAGATGTTGCGCCGGCGAGATATGTATGCACAACAGCTTCATAAAGCCAATCAGGAAATGTCTGCCCTCGAAAGGATAGATCCTAATGACATATTTGTTAGTTTTTAAGAGTGTAAATTTAATATACTGTTTGATAGTTTCACTATGTGTTTTGATGAAGTTATTAACCAAATTGTCCTGTCACATAATTCGATGTCTTTTCTTCGACCGGATGATGAAAAATAGAATCAGTTTTATTGTATTCAACAAGTTCACCCAGATAGAAAAAGGCTGT
>DAOOWO010000065.1:0-9792 GCA_035371225.1 Bacteroidales bacterium
CAGCAAAATAGCTGCCGGTAACTGGGATTTTGTGGTGTTGCAGGAACAAAGCCAACTACCATTTTTTCCCATCAGCCAGGTGGAGGTCGAGTGCTTTCCTTATGCAGGCATGCTGGACAGCTTGATTTTTGCCGGCAATCCCTGCACCGAAACGGTGTTTTTCATGACATGGGGACGTAAAAACGGTGATGCTTCCAATTGCGCCTCCTGGCCGCCGGTGTGCACGTACCAAGGCATGGACAGCCTGTTGAATCTGAGATACCGTATGATGGCCGACAGCAATGATGCTATTGTGTCGCCTGTTGGAGCCGTCTGGCATTATATCCGGCAGAACTATCCGGCCATCGAATTGTATAGTGCCGACGAAAGCCATCCTTCTGTTGCCGGTTCCTATGCTGCAGCTTGCTGCTTTTATTCTTCGCTGTTCAGAAAAGACCCGACACTGATCACTTTCAATTCATCACTCACAGCCGGTGATGCGGAAAATATTCGAAATGCCGTTAAACTGATTGTGTATGACAGCCTGATGAACTGGCACATTGGCGAGTATGATCCTTTGGCCTCATTTTCCTATGCTGTTTCAGGTGCTCAACAGGTAACATTTACCAACAGTTCTGCACATGCCGACAGTTTTAGCTGGAATTTCGGCGATGGCAACACTGCTGTCGATGTCAATCCTACGCATACTTATCCTTTGGATGGCACTTATACGGTTACCCTGGTGGCCGCCCGTTGCGGTATACAGGATACTACGGAACAGATAATAAATGTTACCCCTATGGTTGTTTCATTTGAAAACCAGTTAGTTGTCGGTTCATGGAATGTATTTCCGAATCCTGCACAAACATCAGTCACCGTTCAGAAGAGTGGTGCGGAAAATTTCCTCTATAGAATTGAAAACCCTGCGGGTATCGAAATGTTGAACGGTATTATTGATAAGGCCGAAACGACAATAGATATAGGCAAAATTCCCGGTGGCATATACATAATTCAGCTTTTCAATGAGAAAAATGAAAGGTGTGGGTATCGGAAAATTGTTAAGGCCGGCAGATAGATTTTTTTGCACAGTCGCGTGTCGATAAAAAATCTTCATTAATATAGCTACCTACGGGCTGACAAATGATGGATTTTGTATAAATTTGTAGAAAAAATTCTGGGTGGCTGCATATCCTTCAAAACTCTTTGAACAAACGGTAAACGAATTTGCCAAACTGCCGGGCATAGGTCGCAAATCAGCAGTACGCATGGTGTTGCATCTGTTGGGTGAAACGTCCGAAACGGCCGATGCGTTGGGTAATGCCATCGTCAAATTGCGCAAGGAAGTTAAGTATTGCAAACACTGTTACAATATTACCGAAAATGATGTTTGCGACATCTGTGCCAATGTAAAGCGCGACAAATCTGTGATTTGCGTGGTAGAAGATATTCGTGACATAATAGCTATCGAGAATACCAACCAGTACAACGGGGTGTATCATGTTTTGGGGGGGATTATTTCGCCTATGGATGGCGTTGGTCCCAACGACCTCAATATAAAACAACTCCTAGACCGTATCGTCGGCGGCAGTTGTTCGGAGATTATCCTTGCCCTGCCGCCAACCATGGAGGGCGACACCACCAATTTTTTTCTCTACCGTAAATTATGCGATTACGATGTGTGTGTTACCACCATTGCTCGTGGCATTTCTTTTGGGGACGAGCTGGAGTATGCTGATGAGGTTACCCTTGGACGTTCCATCCTGAACCGGACACCGTACCATTCTGAATTTCAGAAAAGCAACAAATAGTTTTAAACTACATTTTGCTGTCTTGTTAAACCAATTGAATTGTTTTTATTCTTCTCTCAGTGTTTCTCTATGAACCGCTACAGCGGTCTCTGTGAATCTCTATAAAACTATATGGTAAAGAATTACACAGAGCATCACGGAGTATACACAGAGTACTTCTGTGGTAGTCACAACTGTCGGGATAATTACGCTATATTTTGTAAGTGTTTCCTTCTAAGGCCAGATATGGAGAAACAACAAATAATTTTTTACTGTTATTTGCCTTTCTTCAAAAAATATGTCATGGCGTCGACCGTGAATTTGGCCAGGTTATTTTCCTGAATTTCAAAAACCCCGGATTTCTTGTCGAAATCAATAAGGTATTTATTTTTTTCAGTGTTACTGATTTTCGAGATTTTATCAGATATACGGTCTGAATTACTACAAAGCAGAATGGAGTCTTTAGAAATAATAATATTTGACGGTTTTGAAATCTCATTCAGCACGAAAAGGCCCGAAGCCGTTTGCAAATCCATTTTTTCGGGTATTAAATTAGTGTCAACTGTAACATCTGTTATTTCCCAGGTGCCCATCAGTGCATTTGATTGGTTACAGGCAATAGCAAAGGATACTATAAACAAATAGAATGGTATTTTCTTTTTCATTTTAAATGGGTTTTTATCAGTGAATAAAAGAACGTACTAAAGAAAGTACAATCATGGTTGTGTTAAGCAACAATCTTCATTAACGGGATACGAATATAATAAAAAATGTGATAAAAGAAAAATTTTTTATATAATAATATTATTCTGTTTGTGAACTATATTTTATACACATTTCCTTCTATTGCCAAGTCAGCATCAGGAAAAACACTTCTGGTTTCTTCAATGACTTTTGTTAATTCATCATAACGTGCGGAAAAATGCCCGATGAGCAATTTGCCTGCCTTGGCCTGTTTAGCGATAGTGGCCGCCTGTATGGTGGTGGAATGTTGCTTCTCGCCGGCATTGGTTTGCCGGTCGTGCATAAAGGTGGCCTCGTGGTACAACAGGCTTGCCTTTTCAATATACCGGACTATTGACGGATTATAAGCGGTGTCGGAACAATAAGCAAATATCTTGGGTGGCGGGGGCTCCAGAGTTAAGGCGGCGTTAAGATAGGTAATACCTTTTTTATCCGTATAATCACTGCCTTTTTTTATAGCATCAAGTTGCGTTACGGGAATTTGCAACTGGTCAATTTTTTCCTTGTTCAGGTTACGTTCCGCCAATTTTTGGCGGAACAAAAAACCGTGGGTAGGAACCCGGTGCAGCAATGGGAAACACGAGATACACAAGCGCTCATCTTCGAATAGTGTGCATGCTTTTTGGACGGGCAACTCGTGAAAGACCAGCGGGTAGAGGAGGGTGCTGTCGGACGCTTTGAGCTGTAAATCTATGATATGACGCAAGCCGGCATTGGCATATACATGCAATGGCCTGTTCCTGCCCGAAAGGTGAAGCGTAAACAGCAGTCCCATAAGGCCAAGGTAATGGTCGCCGTGAAGGTGCGAAATGAAAATGTGATCAATGCGTTGGAATTTTACTTTAAATTTTCGCATCTGCATTTGAGTTCCTTCACCGCAATCGATAAGGAAAAGCCTGTTGTCGCAGCTTAGTACCTGTGCGCTGGGATTGCGGTCCGTCGTGGGTGTGGCTGCATTACTGCCGAGAATTATGAGTTTCCAGTTCATGACTGTAAAGGTAAATGTTTTTGTGTATAGTGATGACTGTTGTCAATAAATACATAATAAAATATCGAATATAAATCTTGAGTAAAACCAGATAGACAAAAACATTTAACTTTGCATACAAAATCAGGTATATGAAACTATTAAAAATATTCTTTTCATTGTTTATTTTGGTTTTTCTTGCCGCCTGTTCCAAACCGGTAATCAATGTGTTTAAGGTGGATAATGCCCGACCTGTAAGCAAAAAAAGCGGGTTTTATTATTGCCTGCCGCGTACTTATATAAAGGTGGAAGTGGTCGTTGATAAAACCGAACAAATAAAAGGGCCCTATGCGGAATATGCGGAAAAATATTTGGCACTTACTAATGTAATTAGCAGCAATTCAACCGTGTATCAGATCAGCCAATATAAGCTTTCCACTTGTTCTGAGCCGGATCCGGGGCAGTTTTATTTTGTGGAAATGCCGGCTGGGTCAGTTTGCGATCAGGATGGGTTAAAAATTGCTTTGGCAGAGTCGGGGTTGCTTATCAGTGCCCGGGCATTTGCTGATACAGCGATTGCCGATAAGCCGGTGGCAGTTTTTGAGGAAGCCTTAAATGTGTACCCGGATATTTTCAAGTCGTTTACCGACCTGAACCTTTTTGAAAAAGTGGATACCATCATTGAAAAAGTGAGTATCGATTCAGGAACAATAGAAAAAATGACTTTTAAACGTTCGATGGTCAAAAAAACTCCGGAACAAAAAGCCAAAGAAGCCGCTGATTTTATCATAAAAGTTAAGGAAAACCGTTTCAATCTTATTAGCGGTTTTCAGGAAGTAAACTACGACAAAGAAACTTTCCGGTATATGAATGAAGAACTGCAAAGTCTGGAAAACGAGTACCGCAAACTATTTACCGGCATCAGTTTTACAAAAAAGATTAATTATGTCTTTTATTACCTTCCGGTTTCGGGCCGTAGCGCCGATTCTGTGCCTTTGTTCCGTTTTTCGATGTTGAGGGGTGTTCTGGATACCGCCGACAGTTATGGCGAAAAAGTATTTCTGAGCATCAGAAAGTCAGGTAATACGCAGGCTCTGGAAGTTTACCAGCAAAAAAAGGATTCTGTAAAAGTTAAACAACATGGGTATTATTACCGCCTGCCTGATTATGCCGAGGTAAAACTTTTTGACTCAAAGTCGCTCATCACTTCAAGCAAGTTTTTGATTTCGCAGTTCGGAGTACTTACCAGCCTGCCAGCCACTATCAGGAGGTTTGATGTGCATCCTGTTACCGGGGCGGTAAAGAACATAGAAGAATAGGCGGTCATTTCCACCATTTTATTACCTGAAACACATAGCAGGCGCCGGTTTTCTCGTTGCCGATAATTTTAAGCAGCTTAAATTAGTCCGGGGTTTTTTCAATGATGGGGTAAATCATCTGCACTGAGGCCGCATTAAATGTGTCAATAATGACATAATCGGTATTGGTTGACGCCATTTTATCGAGTTTCTTCTGCTGGAACTGTTCCAAGGTAATGCCTTCTTCCTGCATACGGCCTATTTCGTTGGACGATACGTGTTTATATCCTCTTATTCCGTCGCTGAAAATATAGAAAATCCGTTCTTTGCGGCTGGCTACGATAGCCTCCTTTGGCAGGTTGTCTTTGGCCCATGTGGCACAATCAAGAAAAGCTTTGTAGGATGGTGTATAAAGTGTGGCCTGGGTGGAACGCTGCACATTGAAAGCGTCGCCAATAAAGGAATTGCCCAGCAGAAAACAAAACACCAGCAGGCCGGCCAATTGGGCAATTTGTTTTTTCTTATCGAGCAAACCTATCAGAACTTTTATCCCCATATACAGAAAGTAAATCATAAAGGGCGTGAAAACAATGAGATACCTTGATACAACCAAGGCCTGGGTGGCAACATTGCCGACAAGTAGTAAAGCCATCACAAAAACAAAATACAGGCCTGCCAGTTCTTTTTTGATGATGCTGTAAACCAAACCCACCATAGCAATCAGCAGGATGAGTATCCACAGGAAGTTTACCGGCTGCAGGTAATCGGGATTGACACCTACGCGGGCCAGTTTCCCGCAAAAGATGTTCTGCGAAAAGACATCCCACACCAGGCCCAGATTTTTTGTAAACTGATCATAGAGGCTCATTTTTGCTAAGGCCTCAGCCTGTGAAGCTCCGCCAACCGAACGTATCCACATCTGATACGCCAGAAAAACTATAACCAGCAGGGCAGATACCCATAGGAATTTTTTGAAAGCAATATCTTTATAAAACGTAAGTTTCTTTTCTTTTAAATTCCTGAAAAAATTGGATTTTAAAAAGAAATAAAGGATAGCGGCAGCAAAAAATCCGGCACCGATGGCACGGGTAAGGTAGGTCATCAGGATGGCCAGGACAGACGCTGCCAGTAACAGATAATTAATTTTCTGTTTTTCTTCGAATTTCAGGCATAGATATATCGCCAGCAATGACCAGAAAATGTAAGGTATTTCGGTCATGATGATACTCGAAAAGGAAACCAGATAAGGGTGTGTGCCCACCAGGATGGTGATAAGCACCGCGAAATTCGTTCCGGCCATTTTTCTGAAAAGAAAGAATGAGACGATGATAACTCCAACCATCAGAAAATATATCAGCGCTTCCATGGGAACATAGTTCATTCCCCAGATCAGGTAAAAAGGTATAAGCATGATGGGTAAGCCCAGGGCGCCTTCAGTGTCGGGAACCATCTCGGGCAGGTAAAGGTAATAAGGAGCTCCCTTGTCCACCAGCGATTTGGCAGCAATCATATACGAAGCATTGTCATCTACATCCTCGAAAGCCTTGTTAAAAGCAATATAATGTAGCAGTAATATAGCTGCAAAGCCTACCAGCATTAGTATTAGGGAAAGTTTGTTTTCGGTTTTTCCTGTAATAAAGCGGAAGCCAAAATATCCGAAAATCCCGAAGAGCATGGTGTAAATAATGAATTGCAGGGTAATTATCCAGGAAGCTTGTGCTTTGATATAAGGATTGGACAACTCTTTGACGTTAAAAAAATCATTGGCAAAAATGATATAGGAGATAGCCAGAGTAATAAAAAAGACTATTACTCCTGACTTTGAAAAGGCATCTGTTTTTATTGTTGCTGTTAGTGGTACCTGTTTTTTTGGAGCCGGTCTTTGGGCTATGGGCTGTTTTCTTTTTTGTTTTTCCATCAGGAAATTATTATAGTAAATTGTACAAATTTATAAAAATTACACGTGGTCAATTTATTATTTTTGCAGAAAAAAGCATTGTCGAAGTTAAGTGCAGGTTTTTATATGAGGGAGGATGTGGTGCTCATAGCCAGAGAACTGCTTGGAAAAGTATTATGTACCAGGTTTGATGGAGTGCTATGCCGCGGTATTATTACCGAAACGGAGGCTTATGCCGGTATCCGTGATAAGGCTTCGCATGCATACAACGGCCGGCGTTCAGATCGTACCGAGATTATGTATTGGAAAGGGGGCACTGCATACGTATATTTGTGCTATGGGGTGCACTCGTTGTTTAATGTGGTAACCAACAAAGCGGATGTACCTGATGCTGTGCTGATAAGGGGCATCTCACCGATAAACGGAATAGAAACGATGTTGAAACGCTCGGGAAAGCAATCTCTGGACAAAAATTTTGGTGTCGGCCCCGGTAAGGTTGCCAAAGTGCTGGGAATCCATTACTCTCATACGGGTCTGGATCTGTGTGGCCGGAGTATATGGATAGAAGATACCGGGATCAGTGCTGCCAAAGATGAAATTTTTTCCGGTCCGCGCATTGGTGTGGACTATGCCGGCGACGACGCCCTGCTTCCCTACCGTTTTATTTTCACTAAATACCAAAAGAAATGATGAATATGTTTCCAAAGATAATTCTCAAACATGGCAAAGACGAAGCTTTGCGCCGTTTTCATCCCTGGGTGTTTTCAGGTGCTATACAAAAAATTTCCGGTGAAATTTCCGAAGGCTGTATTGTGGAAGTATGTGCCGCAAACAATGAGTTCCTCGGGATGGGCCACTATAATGATGGTTCCATAGCTGTGAGAATTTTCTCGTTTTTTAAAACCGAATGCGATAAGATTTTTTGGAAGAAAAAGCTTGAAAACGCCCTGAATTTGCGAAAACGACTGGGTCTGTTCAACGATAAAAATACTAATACTTACCGCCTGGTTTTTGGTGAAGGCGACGGACTGCCCGGGATGATAATAGATTATTACAACGGTACTGCCGTGATACAATGCCATACCTATGGAATGTTTTTGTTGCATAGTGTGTTTGCCGAAATACTTAGGGAACTATATGGCGATAAACTCCATGCAGTGTACCTGAAATGCAGGGAGACGCTTCCTGCAAAATATGCCGGACAAGTCAGTGATGGCTATGTTTTTGGCGAATCCTCCGAAAATATTATCACCGAAAACGATTGTAAATTTTTTGTTGATTGGGAGCAGGGGCAGAAGACAGGTTTTTTTCTTGACCAGCGGCAAAACCGATGGGCGCTGATGGAATATTGCAAGGGCAAAAAAGTGCTGAACACATTTTGTTATACCGGTGGTTTTTCGGTATATGCACTCCGGGCCGGAGCCGACCTGGTCCATTCGGTGGATTCTTCGGCCCGGGCGATAGAAATGACTGATAAAAATGTTTTGTTAAATAATTATACTGGTGCGCAGCATCAATCGTTCCGTTCCGATGTGATGGATTTTCTGAAGAAAAGCAACGAAACCTATGATGTCATTGTTTTGGATCCGCCGGCCTATGCCAAGCATATAAAAACCCGTCATGTGGCTATGCAGGGATATTGCCGGCTCAATGAAGCGGCCCTGCGCAGCATTGCGGGAGGCGGTGTGCTGTTTACATTTTCCTGTTCGCAGGTGGTGGACAGCAGCCTGTTCAGGTCAACTGTGATTGCTGCAGCCATACAAAGCAAACGAAATGTGCGTATCCTGGGTACGCTAACACAACCACCCGACCATCCAGTCAGCGCTTTTCATCCGGAAGGCGAGTACCTGAAAGGTTTGGTATTGTTTGTCGAATGATTACGAGGGATGTTGAGAATTGAAAATTGAAAGTCATTTGGTTGTTAGGCTGTTAGGTATTAGGTGTTCGGTGTTTAGGTTGTTAGTCCGCCGCGGCGGATTGAGTATTGAAAGTAGAAAGCCCCGGTAAGTAGCAAAGAGTAAGGAAAATTTAAGATATTATGAAAGTCGCTTCGAATAAAATAACTGACATAAAATCGTTTATACGGAAACATCTGAAGGGCCTATACCCTGATGAAGAAATCAATTCTTTTCTTTATTTGTTGTTTGAGGCATACTGTGGTTTGACAAAAACCGACCTACTGGCAGGAAAACGTGAATACATCAATGAGTCGGAACTATTACTTGTGTATGATGCCGTAAAAGAACTGGAGAGGCACAAACCCATACAGTATATTATCGGAAAAACATTTTTCTTCGGAATGGAATTTACGTTAAGTCCGGATGTACTCATTCCCCGCCCTGAAACAGAAGAACTGGCAGATATGATCATTAAGGAAAGTCAAGACCATAAAGGACTGAAAATTCTTGATATAGGTACCGGCAGCGGATGTCTGGCCGTTTGTCTGAAAAAATTCTTGCCGGAAGCTGAAGTTACTGCTCTGGATAATTCCTCCGCTGCCCTTGAGATTGCCCGGATGAATGCTCAGAATAACAGCACGGATGTAAGGTTTCTTTTGCTGGATATCCTGAATGTTGAACAGTGGCAACTGTTGAATGGGTTTGATATCGTGGTGAGTAATCCGCCTTATGTGTTGGCTTCCGAAATAAAACTGATGAACTCGAATGTCCTGGATTACGAGCCCTCAACGGCCTTGTTTGTACCCGACGCCAAGGCGTTGCTTTATTATGAAGCTATTTTCGGTGTGGCTGTCCGGCAAAACAAGAAAACAAAAATTTATACTGAAATCAACGAAAGCAAAGGTCCGGAACTGATTAAAATGGCTTATAAATTTGGTATTGCGGACGGTGCCGTAGTAAAAGATATTAATAATAAGGACCGGTTTTTCTTAGGTACGGTAATCCATGAATAAATGCGCGTTGCAGCCTGTGCAGTATGATGTGTGACCCTTAAAACACTAAGCAGATGGTTTTTTGAACCGTTGAAAAACATTGTTTTTGTCAGTTATGCAAAGTAATTACTGTTTCGATGCTCAGGCAGCGGGTGGCGCATCTTCGGCTGTAATGGGATGATCTTTTATGTCATCATAAAACTTTGCGAAACTGACCTGCATGTAAGGAT
>DAOOWO010000066.1:0-9677 GCA_035371225.1 Bacteroidales bacterium
AAACTATTGCCCATTACAACTCTTTCTTTGGAGAAACAGAACAAATAAGACGCTGGGAAATAATGGAATCCGAATGGTCCGTTTGGTCAGGAGAGCTCACTCCTACCCTGAAAATTAAACGCGCTTATATCAACCAAAAATACAAGGATATCATAAACAAACTTTTTGAAGGAAACGAGATTTAACAGGTATATTTCTTTGTTAGATTACCATTTATTAATCTTATTTTTGTAAAAAATATCATTATGAAACCTACGGTGTTATTCATCTGGATTGGCATGCTGTTATTGTCACTCACAGCTTGTAACAGCAAAAAAGATCAGGCAGACAAAATAATTCTTACCGAACGCATCCAATATCCTGTTTTCATTAAAAGTCCTTACGAAGAAGAAACCGACTGGTGGTGTGAAAATATGGAAGGCCCCAAACGCGAGCAGTTTGTCAATATCATAGTTGATGCAGCCTTGTCGGGCAAAGTAAAAGCATATGATTATATCAGCAATACCCTGTTGACCAAAAATGAAGTAGAAGTCATATTTAACAGGTACGATACAGTGTTATACACCCGCACCGTAGCCCCATTCGACGAAGTGGATACGATCATCAATACAAAACTCGACCGTAAGGATATTCATAGGATTACTTTTTTGGAAGAATGGTACTTTGATGAAAAAAACTTTTCCATCGAAAAAAAAGTGGTTGGTGTGGCCCCGGCCATAACCTTATATTCCGACAGCGGCGAAATAAAAGGATACAAGCCCTTATTCTGGGTATACATGGACGAAAAATACCCTTTGAAAAAATAGCCATTGGTGCTTATCCTGGTTTTTTTATAAATTTTTTTCCAATACTATTTCTCGCAACAACTTTTTTGTACATCCTGCGTATAAACAAAAAAGTTAGGTTTTTTTTCAATTTTTTAATATCTTTGAATTAAACTGATGCCTGGTGAAAAATAATTTTACTTATACACTTTCCATCCTATTGCTGTTGATACCTCTGTATCTTTTTCCCCAAAAAGAAACACTGATAAAACCACAGTACCAGCCGGCTTCCGATAAGCATCGCAATACCGTTGACGAGCTGGGACGCAAACAGGGCTTATGGAAGTATTATACCCGCGATAAAACGCTGGTGATGGAAATTTCATTTCAGAATGATGTAAAACACGGGCCTTGCATTCGACACTCTTCGGCCACTGGAGCAGTGATTGAAGAATCAAACTATTTCAACGGCCGGCGCGACGGGGAATACAAACGGTACGATATCAAGGGAACTATTATTTCAGAAGGGCAATACGTTAACGGCCGAAAATCGGGAAAGTGGACCACCTATTATACAGTTAACGGAGAGAAAAAAAGCGAGGGAGAATACATAAACGGCAAACGCGAAGGTGCGTGGGCCAATTATAGCTCAAAAGGCACCTTAAGGGCAAAAGGAGCATACAAATACGGTCTGCGCGAAGGCGAATGGATTTACTATTATGCCAATGGTGCCGTTGCCGAAACCAAGACGTATATCAAAGGAAAAGCTCCCGAAGAAGCGAAACAGGCTAAACAGCCCGAACCAAAAGTGGTGAAAGGTTTTGTTATGACTCCTAAGAAAAAGAAAGAAACTCCGGGGGAAAACAAAAAAACAGGACAAGATCTCAACCCATAAGCGGCAAACCTTACTAAATCAGCCTTTCATTTTATCATGCTTTTTCAGAGTCTCTATTTTGCAACAGGGGGAATAAAAATCTTGTTGTTTTTATGAATAAAATCCAGTATCTCATCCCTGCCCTGGCCCGTTCCTGCCGAAGTAACCACCATGCGCGGGCATTCCTGCCAACTTTCCGAAAGCGCTTTCTTCCATTCTGAAAGTGTTTTTATTCCTTCCTGCCTGGAAACCTTATCTGCTTTTGTCATCACAATTACAAAAGGCAATTGGGATTCACCCATATTATTTATAAAATCCAAATCCTTTTGCTGAACCGGCACCCTGATATCAACCAGCACAAAAGTACATATGAGGTTGTGCCGCCTGATAAGGTAATGAGATATCATCTTCTCCCATTCTTTTTTCAGTTCTTTTGATATCCGTGCAAAGCCATATCCGGGCAAATCCACCAAATACCATTCATCGTTAATCAGGAAATGATTTATGACCCTGGTCTTACCAGGGCTTGCAGAAACCTTGGCCAGGCCCTTGACACCCGTGAGCATATTAATCAATGAAGATTTGCCAACATTGGACCGGCCAATGAATGCATATTCGGGTAGTACCGGCAAAGGACATTTTTTCAGGTCAACGCAACTGGAGATATATTTGGCAGTCTTTATCAGCATGAGATTAATCTTTCCTGAACGAGGAAGTATGCCGCTCTCTCCTGTTTTCATAGATATCCTCTACAGTAACCAGAATACCCGTCTCCTGAACATTACCAAACCCGGGATTGATGGCCGTCCCGAAACTTCGCATAGTGGAAGTCAGATTCATGTATGCTTTTACCAACGGAGGAATATTCTCGTTAAGTTCACGCAAGGTTTGAATAAGCATCTTATAATCAGCGCCATAGTTTCCGCCGTTAAAAATCGGTTCCAATTCTTTCAGGTCGGTTTTAATCTCCAATGGAGTAATAGGTTTCACGAGATTATCTTTATCAGGAAAATACTTAAAAAGAAAATACATGATAATATCACGTGCCCGCTGATTAAAGTGTGGATACATGGTCACTTTCCCAAAAAAATACTTGATATGGGGCATTTCCATCAGCAAACCGCCAATGCCATCCCAAAGGTTTTCCAGCGAAAACATACCTTTGCGGCTGTTTACCAAAGGCTGATAGCCGGGCTGTACAAAAGATCGCCCCAGTTCAATGGTATGAGGCAAAAAATCTTTAAGAAAACGTTCTGAAAAATTAAATAATTCGGTGGTGGCAATATACGGAAGCCCTTCGGCATTATATTGCGCTTTACTGCATTCGATATAACGATAGCCGCCAACTATTTCCATATCGGCAGGATTCCAAACTATCATTTGCTCATAGGGGCTCTCACAGATATCATATTCATCGATATCAACAGACTTTCCCGTACCTCCGCCGGCATCACGAAATGTAATTTCTCTGAGCCGCCCGATCTCCTGCATAACATTGGGGGCATTATGAGCATTAATAATGTAAATTTGATTATTCCCAAAATTGGTTTTCCGTAAAAAAAATTTATCAGAAAGTTCTTTTTCCAGAATTGATTTAGATATGGGTGCGATAATATTTTCCATTGTTTTTATTTTAAAAATTTTTCCTCGTGTGAGAAACCCAGTTTATAAACATGTTCTTTGACTTTATGAGCCCATTGCTGATCGGTAAGGCTTTTATCAAAAACCTGGTATGGGATGGGTTTGCCAAAGGTAATATTGATGGTTTTATTTTTTTGCTTAAACATTTCATCTGCAAGATAAAACATTTCTATATTGGCTTTTACTCCCAGCATAGCTCTGAGACGCGCAAGGTTATAGAAAAAATTGGAATTCCTGCCGTCGATATAGGCTGGGATGATATCACGCTGATACTTACGGGCATATGAAATAAAAGTTTTTTTCCATTCGAGGTCCTGAATAATACCGTGCGGGTGTTTTCGCGAACAAAGGCCGGCAGGAAAATACAATATGCTTACATCCGAGGCAAACGTATCATTAATGATTTTAAGATTCTGAGCGTTACTGCCGTGTTTGTTGATAGGGATAAAAAGACTTTTGATATTTTCAAGATTCATCAGCAAGTCGTTGACAGGAAAAAGTAAATCACGTCGGATTTTTCCGGCTACATGCATCAGTGCCACCCCGTCGAGTCCTCCCAGGGGATGATTGGAAGCTATCAGTATCCGCCTATCTGAAGGGATATTTTCAATACCGTAGGTGTTAAGTTCCTTAATAAACTCTTTGACAACCCGGTCAATAAACTCCAACCCATAAACATTTCCGTTGCGTTCAATAAAATCATTAACCTCGTCCTGATGAATTATTCGTTTTATATAACGTATTATTAGCCCTGGCAAAAGTTTCAGCAACCGGGGATTTTTCCTGGCGATAATCTTTTCAATTTCTATGAACTTCTTTGTTGCTTGTGTGGGCTGCTGGCCGCTGTTACCGTCCATAAATGCAGATAATTTAGGAGTGTAAAGTTAAGATTTTATTGAGAAATTACAAAATTTGTAAAGAAAGTGCTGTTACCGCTTATCAATAAATTTCACCGGCTTCCGGCTCATGGGTGGAAATGCCAATCGGTTAACGGTTTCCGCAGACTGAAAGATGATTTCAGGAACCACCCGCAATTTTGCCCTGAAACGCTCCTGTAATTTTTTTTCCAATCCGCTTTCATTTTCACGGCACCCTATATAAATACATATCCTGTCGGTATCAATTTCGTTGGTTGAAACTTCAACAACATAGTTTTCAATAGTATCAAAACCATCGAGAATATCATATAAAGAAGCTGGATACAAAGTTGTTCCCTTGTATTTTATCATATGCTGTTTTCGGCCTATAACGGGCCCCAGTCTCATAGTGGTTCTACCGCAGGTGCAAGGCTCAGAATGATGAAAACACACATCGCCCGATTTATAGCGCAGCAATGGCATCCCTTCCACTCCCAGCGTGGTAATGGTAATTTCACCGGCTTCGTCATCGGCAACCGGCAAATTATTTCCGTCAAGAAATTCGATAATGATAAGTTCAGGATGGACATGTCCGCCGACCCCCTGAGGACATTCGGTGAACCCTGCCCCCATTTCGGTGGAGGCGTATGTAGAAAATAATTTCAACGGCCATCGGTCGTTTATACGTGAACCCAGCGTATTAAGAGAAAAATCAGGATTTCGCAGCGGTTCGCCAATACAAACGGCGTTTTTTACCGAAGAATTCAGGTAATCAATCCCGTTGGCCCGAGCAAAATCAACCAGTTTCAGTATAAAAGAAGGAACCGTAACTATATAGTTTGGCTTAAACCTGCTGATAGTTTCCCAATGCAGTTCGGGCATTCCCGAACCCACCCTGATAACTCCTGCCCCCAGCCTGCGCAATCCCATAAAATAGGCCAGTCCGGCCATAAAACGACGGTCAAGGGTGGTCATCAATTGAAACACATCATGATTGCCCGCACCGGAACAAGCAAAATTCAGGGCTTCGTCATAAGCAATACGTTGCAGATCACTTTCGGTGGCTGCAAGTGTTATCGGATATCCCAGAGTGCCGGAGGTGGTCATATAATCAACCACCTTACTTTTAGGCACGCAGATAAAGTCATCGTTATAACGCTGAAGATCGTCTTTGGTCGTTACTGGTATTTTTTGCAGGTCATCCAGCGTTTTTATTTTGCGAATATCGATTTGGTGTTTTTTAAAAAACCGCCTGTAATATTTCGAATAGTCCTGCAAATATTTCAACTCTGCCCGCAGTTGTTTTTCCTGAAATTTGACGATTTCAGGCAAAGGCTTACATTCAATAGCAGGAATTTTAGAAAAGTTCATGATTTATTATAAATGAAAGTAATAACAAAAACAATTTAGTCTTATTCCTGAAAAAACAATAATTATGCTTTTTCTGTCCCATTGGCGATAAATGCCGCCATATTGTCCACGGTATTCAGAATATTACGGGCAAGGTTCTGATCGTCAAGACGCACGCCAAATTGCCGTTGAATAGCCATAATCAGTTCAATCCCGTCAATTGAATCCAAGGTAATGATATTCTCCCCAGAAAACAGCGGTTGGTCATTAAGAATATCAGACGGATCGACATCTTTGATTTTCAGAGTATCCACAATCATCTGTTTTATCTGCAACTTCGGTTCATCATTTACTTCCATAAGTATGTTTTTAACCTTTCAAATATTTGGCAAAATTATTCTTTTTTTTAATAAAATCTACGCAATCTCTCATATACAAATTTTTTGTATCTTGCAACCAAATTATCAGTATGATAAATTTTGAAGCTTTTTTTTCCATTACCTATGGCTTGTATATTGTCTGCTCTGGCGATAAGGAATTCGGCAACGGGTATATTTCCAATACGGTATTCCAGGTAACTTCCGAACCTCCGCGTTTTGCCACATGCTGCAACAAAAATAATTTCACGGCCGAAATCATGAAAATCAAGGGCAACTTTTCTGTAAGTATATTAAGTACAGACACTTCTTCGGAGATATTCAGCAAGTTTGGGTATCGTTGCGGCAGGGATTTCAACAAATTTGAAGGCCTTTCCATCAATTACGGCGAAACCGGTGTGCCGATAGTGCTTAACGATAGCATAGCATTTCTTGAATGTGAAATAGTGCAGACCATCGACCTGGGTACACACCTGATGTTTATTGGCGATCTGGTGCAGGCCGACGCCATAGATTTTACAAAAGAACCCATTACATATCGATACTACAGGCAGGTAAAAAAAGGCCTGTCACCAAAAAATGCGCCCACCTATATTGATAAGAGCAAATTAGAAAAAATTAGTACTACCGAAAATCAAAAAAAATACAAGTGCTGTGTATGCGGGTATATCTATGATGACAACGTGGAGGCCATAAAATTTAATGAATTGCCCGATGATTGGGTATGTCCGCTATGTGGCGCCGGTAAAGACGCTTTTATTGAAGTTTTACCACCAAATAATATAAACCTATGACAAAAACATTAAAAGGAACAAAAACAGAACAGAATCTTCTGAAATCATTTGCCGGCGAATCGCAGGCACGGAACCGCTACGAGTTTTTTGCCAGCGTGGCACGCAAAGAAGGCTACGAACAGATAGCCAACATTTTTACCGAAACAGCCCTGCAGGAAAAAGAACACGCCAAACGTTTCTTTAAATTCCTCGAAGGAGGCATGGTGGAAATCACTGCAGGATATCCTGCCGGAAAAATCGGCACCACCATGGAAAACCTCAAAGCCGCCGCCGAAGGCGAACACGAAGAATGGACAGACCTTTATCCCCAGTTTGCCGAAACAGCAGCTCAGGAAGGTTTTATGGAAGTAGCCACCGCCTTTAAAATGATTGCCAAAGTGGAAGCCGAACACGAAAAACGCTACCTGAAACTTTTGCAGAATCTGTCGGAAGACAAAGTATTTATGAAAGATGGAAAAGTATGGTGGAAGTGCCTCAATTGCGGCTATGTTTACGAATCGGCCAAAGCCCTCGAAACGTGCCCGGCCTGCCTGCACCCGAAATCATTCATGCAACTCAAAGAAGAAAACTACTAATCAAAAAGTTGCATAACAGGCATTAATAAAAAAGAGGTTTCGCCGCGGCGAAACCTCTTTTTTATTAAAATTTCAAATCAAATGGTCTTAGCAAGTGTCTTAAAAAAAGTTTCTTCCCTGTCGGCCTGTTTATTAATGAGCTGGCCTAACTCCAGCAGGTGTTCTTTTTCAAAATCGCGGTTGCGGCCAAGGCGCGCTGCATTCAACGAAACTTCACGCCAGTAGTCGCCTATTTCCATCATTTGTTTCGACAGGTCATTCAAGGCAGGTTTGTTCAGGATCTCCGCAGCCTGTTTCAGAAAGGTGGCATACATAAAACGAAAACCTGCACCGCCGGTACCCTGGTCTTCGAGTAGCACGTTGATCTTTGAAAGCTGATGCGACAAATCTTCGGAGTCGATGGCAAGCTTTGGCCATTCAACAATATGTTTGCCGAACTTACGCATTCCTTTGATTCCCAAAAACGGGATAGGAATTTTCAGCATATAAAAACAGGCTTTTTTTATTCCAGTCCTAACAGCCTTTTCATAGTTGAATGTTGCAGGAATAGATTCGGGATAATATAAAAATCCGTTTGGCGCCATGCTGCCACCGGCAAAACGGCCTTTCATCAGGGACTGTTCGTCGAGCTCCACAATGCCGGGATGGTAGCAGTCGCTGATGAGGTAATTATTTCCTTTTTTCCCGACAATATTGATAAAATGCACATTGATATGCACCCGCAAATACTGGGGCAGGTACTCCATAAAAAAGAAATCGACCTGTGCAGCGGCAGGAATGCCTTTTTCAAGAATCTTATCCAGCCCTTCCTGAGCTTTTTCAGGGGTTTTAAATTTTTGGGTATGAAATTTTATTCCGAGCCGGTCGCCTACATTCTCCCGTATTTTCCCGGGCTGGTTACGAACAATAAAAGTCGGGAAAGCAAAACGCGAGTTATTGAAATACCCGAAAAATATTCCGCTGCCAATGCCAAACACCATTGATTCAGATAGTTCCATACCATGAAAAGCAAGTTGTGAACTTAGCGTACCGGTTTCGCAATGAGCCGACATCCGGTGCTCAAAAGGAATTACAATATTCATTTTTTTCTCTCCTCAATTTTTGTTACTACCATCAAAGGATTTTGTTGCCCGTGCTGAGCAATCAGTTGGGCATCCTTTTTTGATTCTTCTTCAAAATAAAAATGATAGTTTGGGTTTAAACCTGTTGATGTTTCGATGACCTGAAAAAAATTTGCCAAAGGAATATTAAATGCTTTGGCATATTTTTGCAAATCACTAACCCTGGCCTTTTTAAAACGTTCGGGCTTCATCTGACATTTCACTTTCCGTTTGCATACTCCCGCCCTGTCGGCCAACTCAGCAACGGTCATCTCCTGCAACACCATATAATAGTTTAAGGGACTTATTTCTCCGGTAAGTAGCCGCTCCCTGAGCATTTTCTCCATGTGGCTTTTTTTAAACCAGAAATCATCCAGTTCATTTTCCATCATGTAAGATCCTCCTTCAACGGGACCGTATGTGCCGTCATTTTTTTCGGCGTAAAGAATGTACTTTTTTACTTTATAATCTTTGTTTACTTCTTGTTCTTTCATAAGACTTGTTTAAAAATTATAAAATTACTTTCTCCTGACAAAAGTGAGCAGAGCAATTAATAAAGACAATATAAAAAACACATTCAGCCTGATAAGGTTTACCCCTATAACGTCGATAGCGGCCTCTCTGACAAAGATATCAAGAAAACTATCCACCCCCCAACGCACAGGCGAAACGATACTTGCCGCCTGCATCGGTCCAGGCATCATATACACCGGAAGAAAGATACCGCCCAGGATGGCTAATATCAGCACCATAAAAGACCCAAAGATCCCTGCCTGGCTTTGTGTGGATGCAAAAGTACCCACCAGCAAACCAAATCCGATAGCAGCAAAGGCCGAAGAAAAAGCAGCACACACTAAAGCAAAAATGTTGCCCCCCACCTCAAGAGGCGGCATACCATAAATCAAAGGCAAAAGATACATTCCTGAAATAATCATCAATACCAACTGTAACAGGCAAATAGAGGCATAAACCACAATTTTTCCCCAGAGGATGGTAATGTATTTTACCGGCAGGGTGCGGATGCGATTATAGGTACCATCGGTGCGTTCGGTGAGCATGCTGCCCGCCAGGGGTATCACAATAAAAAACATGGCAAACAAGGCAAAAGCAGGTACATTATTTTGCACCAGCGTTGGTTTTATAACCGCATTCTGACTCTGGGCTACGTTTTCGTCGATGGTAATCAATTTATCATTTTCGAGGTCTTCATTAAATTTTATTCCTTTGCGGATATCCCCGGTCATATCAAATTTTACTTCGCGTGGTTGGGCATCGATATGAAAATCTGCAGGCAGGTACTCTCCCATCCTTGTTTTCAGTTCCTGAGTAAATACCCCTTCCATTT
>DAOOWO010000067.1:0-9628 GCA_035371225.1 Bacteroidales bacterium
CTTTATTGACCCCAAAGGAATCATCCGTGCTATTATTTATTATCCGCTCAGCTTAGGCCGTAACTTTGACGAATTGTACCGTGCCCTGATAGCCATGCAGGCTGCAGACGTATTCTCCATTGCCACACCAGCCGACTGGATGCCCGGTGACGATGTGATTGTGCCCACTGCCGGATCGTGCGGAGTAGCCAAAGAACGTATGGAAAGCAAAGAAGAAATGACCTGTTATGACTGGTTTTTCTGTACAAAAAAACTGAGTAAGGAGGATGTTGAAAAAGCTGTGCTGAAAAAATAATTTCGTGACTAAATAAACAACAAACAGAAGTTATCATAAATACAGGTTATTCAGAATTCATCTGAAGACCTGTATTTATTATTAACCGGATTTTTTCAAACATATTTATAGACAAAATTATCAATACAAATAAGCAATATACTGCTGTAATTTAGCACATTTCCATATGACAGCAGACGCATAGGCGCAAAGGTTTTTGTTTAATCGGCTTAATTTTTTACCTTTGTATTCAGGAATAAATGAAAGAACTTCCTAATTAAAAAAATGAAAACCACATTGCAAAATAAACTTTGGATACCCTTAACAGCAATTTTCCTGTTGTCGGTTTATTTTTTAATGTTTTCCTGTAAAAAAAACGACCCTCTCCCCGAACCTGTTGATGAAGCATATAACCCCACGCCGTACAACATCCCACGGCCATGGTATTTTCCAAACACGATGAATATTCCCTCCGACAATCCCATGACAGTAGAAGGAGTTGAACTTGGCCGTTACCTTTTTTATGACGGCCGTTTGGGCGGGCGTTCTCATCCCGATTCCCTGATGAGTTGTGCTACGTGCCACCTGCAGGAAAATGCTTTTGAATGCGGAATAAATCATCCCGAATATCAGGGAGGGTTCCCCCATGGAATAACAGGGGTTCCCACTCCGCATGTTATGTTGCCGCTTTTCAATCTTGTCTATAATTCCAACGGATATTTATGGAATGGCATCATACATCCGAGCAACCCGAATACTTCAAGAAGGCGTCTCGAAGACCTGTGCTGGATGGGTGTGCATGCCGCCCACGAAATGTATAGCGACACCAATATATCCAAAATCCTGATTGGCAGCATCCCGGGATATAAACCGCTGTTTAAAAAAGCCTTTGGCACCGAAAAAATTACTTTTGAACGTATGGCAAAGGCAGTATCACAGTTTATCCGCAGCATAGTTTCATATAATTCAAAATGTGACAAGTGGCTCAGAGGCGAAGGATCCCTGACTCCATCAGAACTTAATGGCTTTGTATTGTTTGTTACCGAAGAAGGTGCCGATTGTTTTCATTGCCATGGCGGGGATGGAAATCCTCTGTTCACTACCAACCTTTTTTACAACAACGGCAGCGATTCAGTTTTTAACGATCCCCGCGACAGGTATTCGGTAACAGGCGATCCCATGGACCATGGGGCATACAAAGCGCCCACGCTGCGCAACATTGAGTTGACAGGCCCTTATATGCACGATGGACGATATGCAACTTTGGACGAAGTTATTGAATTTTACAGCAATCACCTGATATGGTCTCCCTACATCAACCCCCTGATGCACCACATTGGTGAAAACGGGGCACAACTAACTACCCAGGAAAAAGCAGACTTGAAAGCTTTTCTCCTGACATTAACTGACGAAACCCTGCTGACCAATCCGGATTACGGACCTCCAGCCAGCCTTCCATAATAAAATTTAAAGAAACAAGGGCCTAAAACTAAATATCATGAAAATACGATCTATTGTTTTTATTTGGTATATCACGTTGGCGACCTCTGCTATTGCGCAGGAAACAAAGGATACCATACTCCTTAACACGGTTGAAATTACCGAATATGCCACCAAGAAAATTCCTTTTATCAGAAATATCGTTGTAAAATCTGAGATGGAAGAGAATATCCTGCGTGATGTGGGCGAAGCGCTGCGAAGCATTCCCAATGTTTCAGGCCTGCGCAAAGGAGGAGCAAACATCGATCCGGTAGTCCGCGGTTTCAAATACAGCCAACTGATGACACTGATAAACGGTGCTATTGAAATTGAAGGAGGTTGTCCCAACCGCATGGATCCCACCACTTCACACATCGATATTGATGATGTGGAACAAATAGAAATCATCAAAGGACCTTATGCCCTGCGTTATGGCCCGTCGTTTGGCGGAGTGATTAACCTGTCAACCTACCAGCCCAAATTCGGTGAAAAATTTGAGATTCACTCCAGGATATCCACCGGATATGAATCAAACTGGAACGGCAACAAAGAGCACCTGGCCATAACAGGCGGCACAAAAAAAATCAATTTTCTGCTTACCGGAAACCGTATGCAGTACGGAAATTACGACGACGGAAATGACATCCTCTATAAATCTTCATTTCTAAAATACAGTTACAGCGGAAAAGTTGGTTTCTCGCCTGTTGACAAGCACAATTTCAGCCTTTTTTACCAGGGGACACTGCATAAAAATGTTTATTTTCCAGCCCTGCCTATGGACGAACGCGAAGACAATTCAAACATCATGGGACTGACCTATACCACAAGCCAACACCAGGGGATATTCAGCGGGGCCTATTTTAAAGCAAACTATGCCATGGTAAATCATGTCATGGATAACAAATCCAGGGCCAATGCCGACACGAATATGGTGGCCGTTTCGGATGTTGATGCCAACACCCTGGGCATGCGTGCAGGCGTTAATCTAAAATTCAAAGATCAGTATTTTTTATTCTTTGGAGCTGATTATCAATATATTACTAAAGATGGCGACCGCACCAAAACACTGATTATGCAGCCTCCTGTAAACGGCAAAATCCCTCAGAAAATTGAAGCCTTGTGGAACAAAGCCAACATCCAAAATATCGGAATCATCAGCGAATTTAAAACTACTTTAGGCACTTTCGACCTGATAGGGGCTGTACGACTGGATATAAATTCAGCCCATTCAGAAAAAATAGAAGTTTTTGGCATGCCCTCGGGCGGAATAACTCCGGTGCTGTTATCCAATGAAGACACCAAAAGCAGCTTCGCTAATTTTAGTTTCAACGTAGGTGCTACCAAACAATTTGGCAAGTACTTTTCTTTGGGATTATCCATAGGCCGCGGCACGCGCAGTCCGAATATGGTGGAGCGCTTTATCATTTTACTGCCAGTAGGTTACGATAATTACGACTATTTGGGGAATCCTAAACTTAAACCGGAAAATAACAATGAGGCTGACCTCTCGCTAAAATTCCAGCATGAAAGATATGGAGCTGCCGAATTTAATGTTTTTTACTCGCTGGTACAGAATTACATTACCGGCCGGCTGATGCCTCCATCAGTACAAAAGCCGCTAAGTATGAACGTCTTGGGAGTAAAGCAATTTTATAATGCTGGAAGTGCCTCTTTCACAGGATTTGAGTTTGGCTACACCCTGCCAGAAACGTACAAGCTGGGGGCGCACGTTACGGTTGCTTATACTCATGCCACCATTTTTAACGTAACCAAACAAATTCTTGACCCGACACAGGTTATCAGCCAGCAGGTGGTGGGAGAAGAAGTTCTGAAGAAAGACGCCGTTTCCGAAATACCTCCGCTGGAAGCCAACATCAGCATCAGTTATAAATTTTTTAAGAAAAGACTCATCCCCAAAGTAGGTGCCCGTATCGTGCTGGACCAGGGACATGTGTCGGAAGCTTTTTACGAGCCATCCACACCCGGATTCGCACTGTTTAACCTGGGCTTAAGCTATAAATATAATGACCATATCAGTGTCAGCGGAGGGGTAAACAACCTGTTCGACAAGGCATATTACGAACACCTTAACCGCAAGATGTTAGGTATGCCAACCAAACTGTATGAACCCGGCCGGGTATTTTATATCAATCTGTTTTTCAACATATAACACCTGTAAACCATGAAAAATATTTTAATCCTCATAAGCCTTGTTGCCCTGATAATTTTTTCGGGTTGTGAAAAGAAAAACGCCCACAAGGTAACCTATTATGTAACCAATTCGCAACAAGGGTTCACAGCTTCCTATCTTGACGAAACAGGAACCCTGCAAACAGAATACATCTCTACTCAGAGTGCCAGCGAAAAGAAAATCATTAAGACATATTGGGCTAATGCCGGCGATATTGTTTATATCTCGGTCAGGGACACGGCAACCTATTCGTTTGTCAAAGCGACCATATTTGTGGATGACAAAGTTTACAAAGAAGCTTCCCGCACTGATGACAAAACAAAACCGTTGACAGTTTCGGGAACAATACCTTATTAAAATCACATAAAGCGCATGAAAATAACATTTTTAATCCCTCTGGTTTTTTTGACCTTTATGGCAATATTTTCGGCCTGTAAAAAAGAAAATGTGTTGCCGGAAGATAAAAATACAGGAAAAATTGCGTTAAAATTTACCCATAAAGTTGATGGACAGGCTATTGAGATGGATACTTTAAAATACATCAATGCCGCCGGTAACCATTATATGGTGAACGAAATACAGTATTTTATTTCTGACGTCACCCTGCACAATGCAGATGGCAGCAACTTTATGATAAAAGCCTGGGACGACATCCATTATGTTGACACCGACCTGCCTTCGACCTGGACCTGGAATGTTCTGGATTCGATACCGGCAGGAACTTACAACTCCATTTCTTTTACTTTTGGCATTTCGCAAGCCAAGAACCAGTCTTTTATGTTTGTAAACCCACCGGAAAACAATATGTTCTGGCCCGAATTTCTGGGCGGCGGCTATCACTATATGAAACTCAACGGCAAGTGGAGTGACGGCGTATCGCAGGCTATGCCCTACGAGTTTCACCTTGGCATAGGACAAATTTATTCAGGGACAGGCACCAGCATTGATTCAATTATTGGTTTTGTCCAAAACTATTTTACCGTTGACTTGCCCAATTCATCCTTCAGCCTTGCCAAAAACGAAAACCGCACCATCGAACTGGTGATGAACGTGGAAAGCTGGTTCGAAACTCCCCATGTATGGGATTTTAACGTACAAGGCACTTATATCATGCAAAACCAGGCAGCTATGCAGTTGGCCAAAGAAAATGGTTTTGATGTTTTCAGTATCAGTTCGATCCAGTAAAACCGGTCATTTATAATATTTTTTCAGGCTCTCCCATGGGCCGCCATTAAAAACTTCATAACCATAGGCTTTCAGCGCGTTTTTCGCGACCCCGCTACGAGCACCCGATGCACAGCAAGTGATTACCGGTTTATCTTTTTTTATTTTTGCGAGGTTATCGGCCAGATTTTTCAAGGGTATGTTTATGGAGCCTTTTAGATGGCCTCCCTGATACTCTCCTTTTGATCTGACATCGATGATGGTTGCGCCCTGTTTAATTAATGCGCCGAAATCGGCCTTGGGCTGCGGAGAAAAAAGGTTTTTTAGGAATGTTAGCATGTTAGGGATTTAGACTGTTAGGGGTTTAGGTTGTCCCGAGCTATCGGGAGGTTGTTAGTGTTATTCGATGATTTTTGATTTGACTGACAGTTCGGGAGGTGACATCAACTGTTGTTTCACTTTGCAAAGGCTTGCCACATGAATCAGCGAATCCACGTATTTTTCGGGAAAGTCTTTGGGCACGTTGATGCTTAGTTCCACTTTTTTCAACAAGCCTTTTTCGTTGAATTCGTGGTTTTGTGTCAGGGTAATGTTTTCGGCGGGAATATTCCTGTTATCGCAGAAACCCTTGACATAAATTCCGGCGCAGGTGGCCAGAGATGCCAGGAAAAGTTCGTATGGAGTAACTGCAGTGTCCTCGCCCCCACCATTTACAGGCTGATCAGTTTTCACAATGTGATTACGCACATGGGCATTTACTTTTTTATTTCCATCGAAAGTTACTTTGATTTCCATAATTATATTTATTTAAGTTTATTATTTTTTTGATTTATTATTGTTGTTTGATAACGCAAGGATATTTGAAAAATACATGGCAAAAGAACGGTACAGAAAATGTGTCCATTTGCCAAAGGGAACGATTATTAACGCCCACTGAACCAGCACAGTAAGATGTACAAGATACATCCAGAAATGGTTTTCGATGATACCGGTATCAATAAACAAGCGCACCAGAAAAGCGCTGAATCCCATCATAAAAAGCCAGATAACAAAAAACCAGTCCGAAGGATGAGAAGAGGAACTTTTCTGACTGCGTTTGCGAATGCGGCGTAACACAAAATCAAATGTTACAATAAAGATGATGGCACTTACCACATATCCAAGTAAGATGACAAAAAAACTTCCGGTGCCAAACCAGTCGAGAAAAACAGTTGTAAATAACAATGTGAGATAACCTATTACGAGAATGAAATGCTCAAACCACCATAGCTTGTCGGGTTTATCATCGCTGCAATTGAGCGTACGCTTTTGGGTAAACATGTGCACAAACAATTCTTTAAGAGAAACAAAATATATTTTGATGTCGAATTTTTTTGTCGTTTCCCAAACTATCACATACCACATGCGCAGCAGGTTCGGAACAAAAATTATCAGGAATACCCCGCCGATAGCAAACATCTCAAAAAAATGCCCATAATGCATCCACTCTTCCGTGCTGAACATCCCGCTGCTGTATAAACCTATTACGGCACTAATAACAATCAAAAAAGCAATGATGTATCCCGAAAGGTTGCGGTATAGCAAACCCGACAGACCTGTCCAATCGTATTTAGCAATCAGATACCTCCTCAAAGCCATCATCAGGTTTCCGGGGTCGGCCTGGCGGGGGCAGCTCAGCGAGCAGTCGCCGCAGTAATAACACAGCCAGGGATCAAGCGACTGTTGAATATCTTCTTCGAGACCAAGAGAAGTATAACGGATCATTTTGCGGGGAAAACTATTGTCGGCATCCGACAATCCGCAAATAGCTGTACAGGTGCCGCAATTATAACAAGCCTCAAAATCAGTGGCCCCATATTTTTTTAAATCTTCGGCAAACTGGAAATTTATCTTTGTCATCACCGCTTAGTTTTTGAGTTTATAATAAAAATACTGGTCTTTCTTGTCCATACCGTCCGACTGCACATAGTTGTATTTGTTCATCGTCATAAGGTGCCAGGTAACAAGGCTGATATCTTCACCGATTTGTTGGGCAATTTCGGGAATGGTTTTGTGTTCATCGATGATACAATTGGCAATGCGGGTCCATATTTCAGGATAATGTTTCAGGTTAAGCGGCTTTTTCACATTTTCCGGTTTTTTCTGTTCCCCGGTGTGGATAGAAATCTCCACCTGCGAAACAAACCCATCGATCATCCCTTCTATTTCCTTGTCGGAGAACATCTTAAGCTCCAACGCTTCGGAGGGGCACACCGGCACACAGATGCCGCACCCCTTACAGGTGGCAGGATTAACTTCTGCTATTTGTTTGCCGTTGCCTGTAACCTCTTTCAGGGCATCAAACTCGCAGACTTCGGCACATTTTCCGCACCAAAGACAGGCATCTTCATTAACTCTAGCAATGATAGGCTCCAGACGGATGAGTTTATTTTTTATCAGGGACAACATTTTAGAAACTGCCGCCAAGGATGATTGCACCGATTCGCTGACATTTTTTGGGCCCTGACAGGCACCTCCTATCAACACACCGTTTATCACGGTTTCAACAGGTTTTAGCTTCGGATGTATTTCATTAAAAAACCTGTCAGCGCCTACCGGAATCTTGAATTTCGCAGCGATGTCGCTGCTGTCGGCACGGGCCACGGTTCCGGTAACAAGAACCACCATGTCGGGATTAAATTCTATTTCCTTCTTTTGAGTAAGATAATCCCTGATTTTTACCTGTAGCAAATCACCCTGCACCTCCACCACTGGCGGTTCTTTTTCGTCAAACTTCATGTACACATCGCCCTGCTTTGAAGATTGTTCATAAAGCAGTTCCTGCTTGCCATAAGTGCGAATATCGCGATACAAGTGGATGATTTTCAAACCCTTATTCTTTTCTTTGAGCAGCAAGCCAGTGTGTATGGCCGTTGTACAACATATGCGGGAGCAATATTTGTTTTCGCCCTTGCGCTGTCGATTGCCGACACAATAAACAAAAGCCAGCGATTTTACCGGTTTGTTGTTGTATAGAATCGCGCCGTTGTTTTCTTCCATGCGTTTCTTCAATTCGGGCAGGGTAATAACCCTGGGTGACAAGCTATAGGCAAATTCGTTTTCTTTTGGCTGATAATAATCACATCCCGTGGTTACCAACACCGAGCCCACTGCCAGCGACATTTTTTCGGTTTTTACGCCACCCATGCCCACATTAACATCAATATTGAAATTTCCAATACTGCCATTAACTTTTTCTACTTCTGATTCGGTAAAGAGGGTGATTTTTGTATTATTTTTTATTTCAGCCAAAAGGCGTTCAACCAGCTGGGGTCCTTGTTCGCCCGTCATGAAAAGCGAGCCGTTTTCCACGAGCTTCCCTCCCACCTTTTTTTCTTTTTCGATCAGATACACCTGATGGCCGTTATTGGCCAGTTCCAGGGCAGCTTTCATCCCCGACACACCGGCTCCTATAACCATCATAGCATCCTGGGCTTCTATCTCCATACTTTCGAGGGATTCGGACAGTGCCGCCTTTTTTATGCCCGCCCGTATCAGGCCTATGGCTTTGTGCGTGGCATCAAGAGGTTTGTCGGAATGCGGCCAGGAACACTGTTCGCGAATATTTACCTGTATATAATTATACTTGTTCAAGCCGGCGCGGTCAGCCACTCCACGGAAGGTATGCGTGTGCAGTTTCGGTGAGCAGGAGGCCACCACGATAGCGTCCAGTTGATTGTCCTTTATATCATTTACCATCTCAGTCTGAGTGGCATCCGAACAGGCAAACATCACATGTTTGGCGATCAACACCCCGTCTTCATCTTGCATCAAATGTTGCGCCTGGGTCACATCTACATAATCAGAGATGTTGCCTCCACAATGGCAGATATATACTCCTATTCTTTTATTCATTTTTCAGTATTAAACGGTTTTCAAATAAGTAGCGACTTCTGTAGCAGCACATCCGGCAGATAATATCGAGTCGGGGATATCTTTTGGCCCCGATGCCATGCCGGCCACAAACACTCCTGCAATACTGGTGAGGGCAGGATTCAGAAAAGGATCTTTTTGTTTCACAAATTTAAAATCGTCAAGTTCCAGCTTTTCGTTGCTGAACATGCCGGTAACATTGTTTTCAGGGAGAACACCAACAGACAATATCACCATATCATGTTTGGCTTCTTTGTACACTCCGCTATGTATATCTTCGTATTGCAACACAAGGTCGCCGCTTCCGTTGCTGTTCTCTTTTATTTTAGCAACCTTCCCCTTGACAAAATTCACGCCCATGCCTTTGGACTGCTGGAAAAATTCTTCGTAGCCTTTTCCAAAGGCCCTGATATCAATATAGTAAATGGTGATATCCGCCATAGGCAAGGCTCCCATAAGCAACTGTGCCTGTTTAATAGAGTACATACAACAAATCTGAGAACAAATTGGGTTATTAAAGCATCCGCCGCCACATTCCTTATTTTCTATGCCCGAATCGCGTGAGCCGGCACACAACACATAAGCGATATTCTCGGGGGCTTTGCCAT
>DAOOWO010000068.1:0-9573 GCA_035371225.1 Bacteroidales bacterium
TAAAGTTTCATTTCCTTTTGAACGCCGGAAAGGGAGGTGAAAGTGGATGAGCCGGTGAAATTCATTGCCAGAAATGAAGAGAGCGCTCCCATCATCAGAAACCATGAGATGATTTCAAAAATATTATTTCCCAACAAATTCAAAAACAAAAATAATACGGCAGTCAGCCAGCCTAAAAGAAGGCCTTTTAAAGAAAATCTTTTAAAAGGTATCCAGGGCAGTAATGCCGGAGTTAGCACACATCCGGTGACATAGGCCGCCATCAGATTGATCACAGCTCTTCCGCCATTCGACCATGCCGCATCAACGGAATATCCGTGAGGGTTAAACCCGGCAAGGATAAAGAATACGGCAGGTACAAGCGCCAGGTAATATTTGCCATATGTTATTTCAACGGGGATCAGTTTTATCCGGTCTTTTAGTGGAAATTTTACGCTGCGCATTTCCTGCGTTGCTTTATATTCTGATTTAATGTATATGCCAATATCTTCGGCGCGGACAGGCCCATAAATAACCCTGAAACCTGTTTTGCTTTTTACCTCATGCGCCGAAACCCCCACAGCTCCCAGTTGTGGGACTATTAGATTTCTGTGATCCACGATATTTAACAGTGCATGAATTTTTATCCTGTTTATCAGCTCGGCGGTACCGAAAGTCCCCTTACCGGCGGCACACCACACATTGATCCCTTTGGTGTCAAGGACAAGTATCCACGCATTTATACCGTGTAAAGCACGCCGCAAATGGTCAAAACTTAATTTGAAATTTGCTGAAACAAAAACATCGGAGGTTGCATCTGGATTTCCTGCTGCGTATAAACCCGATTCAACTTTATAGTTCATCCGGCCCAGATTCCACCTGACCTTGATGGTTTGCCAGATATCAGAACGGCTCCAGACTGTTGAAACCTGCGGGACAGGTCCAAATATCGTCTTTACATTTCCGGTAACATAATCTTCTTTCATGGCGTGTTCATCCTACTTAATGACTGATAAAATGAATGAAAATATTCATTAATTTGATCTCTGACTTTTCTGTAAACTTCCATGATTGCCTCTTCCGTTCCTTTAGCATCTGCAGGGTCTTCAAATCCTATATGAATCCTATGTTTCACCTTGCCTGTGAACGTGGGGCACAATGCTCTGGCGTTGTCGCATACAGTGATCACATAATCAAAAGTGTCGTTAAGGAAAACATCTACTTGTTTTGGGCGTTGATTACTTATGTCGATGCCTGTTTCCGCCATTGCTTTGACAGCAAAAGGATTTACTTTTTGTTCGGCCCTGGTGCCGGCAGAAAATACTTCAAGTTTCGGATCAAAAGATCTCAAAAAGCCTTCTGCCATCTGGCTGCGGCAGGTATTCCCTGTGCAAATTATAAGAATTTTCATAATGTGTATTTATTATTGCTCCGATAAACTATTTGGTATTTTATTCGCAACACTTTATTTGTGATTTGAGCAATTCACGGTAATCGCTCAGCACATCATTTACCCAACAGTCGTCGTTTCCAGCGCTTTCCCTTTCCGTAAGGGCTATGATGGAGGCAATTTCTTCCAAAGAAGCTCCTGCTAAAGTTGCTCCGATAAAATGTTTCTTTACACAAGGCGCTGAACGGCCCTTTATTGCTAAAGCCAGGCAGATGAACTGATAGGTTTTTTCGTCGATGCACATATTTTGCCTGTACATTTTATCTATTTCCTCAAATTTTTCAGCGAATTCCGGAAAATTTTCTTTTATGAATCCCATAGTTGAATTTTTTATTTGGTTAAACATTAAAATATACTGCCATAGATAATCCCTGTTATTGTTGAGAAAATGATGACCAGCAGCGCATAAACAATGGTTTTTTGTGTTCCCATAATTTTCTGTATAACTAGCATGCTGGGCAGCGACAAGGAAGGCCCGGACAATAAAAGCGCCAGGGCCGGCCCTTTGCCCATACCCGAGGCCAGCAACCCTTGAACAATGGGAACTTCTGTCAGCGTGGCGAAATACATAAATGCACCGACTATGGATGCGAAGAAGTTAGAAAATAAGGAATTGCCACCAACCATCCATGCTATCCATTCGTTTGGAATAATCCCTGCAAGGGTTTTGTCATCGTGCGTGGAACCCAGCAAAAACCCGGCAATTACAACACCTACGGCAAGCATTGGAATAATTTGCTTTGCAAAGCCCCATGTGGACAATGTCCATTCTTTGTTGTCCTGATCTTTTTTGTCGAAAAGCGTAATAATACTAAGGGATGCGATGCCTGCCATCATTGGAATCAGTGGCCTGAAATTAGGGTTTTCAATACAAATATTGGAAAGTACCACCGCTATTATTGTTGCAAACACTGCAGCCAAAACCCATTGCCATTTAATTTTTAGTATGAAAATCGATGAGTAGGCAAGCAATAATCCAAAAAATCCGGTAATATACCATTTGGATGCCCAGATGAAATACCAGATGCCTGAAGTGTCGCCGGCAGCAGGCTTTCCCCAGTTGGCAAAAACAAGAATCAGTACCATCGTAAAAAAATGAAATACCGTTTGCCAAACCGGACGCTTTTCCGGTTGGATAATAATGTTCATTTGATCTTCGCGTTTTGCTTTTTCTTCTTTATGATAGATTAGCGACATGATACCCCCTATCAATATACTGAAACAAACGGCGCCAACAATACGGGCCACGCCCATTTCAAACCCCAGGATACGTGCAGTAAGTATGATGGCGAGTATATTGATTGCCGGTCCTGAATACAGAAAAGCAATAGCCGGGCCTAATCCTGCTCCACGTTTATGGATGCTGGAAAATAAGGGCAAAATGGTGCAGGAACACACGGCCAGTATGGTGCCCGAAACTGCAGCAACGGAGTATGACAGCCATTTTCTGGCATTTGCCCCGAAATATTTTAATACCGCTGCCTGGCTCACAAATATGGATATCACGCCGGCAATAAAAAATGCAGGCAACAGGCAAAGGATAAAATGCTCGCGGGCATACCATCTTGCCAGATCGAATGTGGCATCAACAGCAGTTGTAAACCTGGCACTATCTATCGGTAGAAAAAATACTGCCCCGAAAACCAGAATTATCCAAATGAGAATTTTTATTTCTTTTTTTGTTTCCATTATTACTCATTTTGTTATTTCGCAAATAAGCGAAATATGCTGAAAAAAATTAGACGATTAAATTTTGAATGTAAAAAATATAAACATAATAGAGCCCGACAGCAATAAAGACTACAGCAATTATCCTTCGGAACCATTTTTCAAAAACCTTGACTTTATTATAAAATCCTCCGAGGCTGGATATGCTGAAGGCAAGAAGGTAAGCTACAATAATAACCGGTAAGCCAGTTGCAATAGCGAACACCAGTGGAAGAAAAAGCCCTGATGGCGAGCTGATTGTTATTGGGATCAGCATGCCGAAATACAACACACCACTGTATGGACAAAATGCAAGTGCAAAGACTATCCCTAGCAGCAAAGCACTCCACCAATTGTTTTTCTTACGGTTTTGCATTTTATCCCCGATCTTGCTAATGCCCGGAATATTGAACTTAATAATATCCAGCATTAAAACCCCGACAATTATAAGTAATGGACCCAGAAATTTTTCACCATTGGATTGAAAATACTTAGCAATGTGGAAGGTGCTTGCCCCGAAGTAAAGAATAACACCAAGTGTAGTATAACTAATTGCCCGTCCCAAGGTGTACCACAGCCCGTTTAGAAAAATCTTCTTTTGATTTTCGATGTCTTTGCTGATAAATCCTATCGCCGTTATATTGGTGGCAAGAGGGCAGGGGCTGATGGCAGTCATGATACCTAAAATAAAGGCGGTAAGAAAGGGTACATTAGTAGCGTCAAGCCAATTTTGTAAGACTTCCATACAGATTTATTTTAAAAGTGCGTTAATCTGCGCTACAAGTGATTTCTCTAAGATTTCTTTGTTTTGGTCGAGTAAGTAATTTTTTACTAGGCCTGTTACATTTACACTGGTTTCTTTTTTCTTTTTTTTCTTTACGATAATAACGGTTTGCGAGCCTGCCTGATACTTTTCCACCAGGGCTTTGTTGCTTTCTTCGGCAAGTTTGATCTCTTTAAAAACTACATTTCCTTTCGGATAGTTTTTTTCAACTATTGCCCTGACATCTGCTTCAAGGACATTGCAGGCCTTGGCTTTGCAGCAGGCAAGATTGGCTTTGAAGTACAGCACTTCGGCTTTACCTTTGGTGTTTTGAGCGAAAAGTGCAGATGCGGAAATGATTAAAACTGCAAATAATAATGTTGCTTTTTTCATGGTGGTTTATTTTAAAAATTCTTCAATTTTTAATTTCAGTTCAGAAATAAATATGTCGGGCTCGTGGACTTTTTTGAAAGCCCAGCCAGTAAGGTCTTCACTTTTGTCTTCTTTCCCGTTAACATAGGATGTTAAAGCCAGCGTGGCGCCATAGGCGTCATATTTTTTTACCAGGTCTCTGTTTTCGGGCAGCTCGCAATTCAGAATATACAGGTCAATAATTCCAAGTTCAAGCTGGTTCGCAAAATTATTGTCAATGGTCTGCCTGACGTATTTTTCAATGGAAAAACAGGTGTTACAGCGGTTGGTGATATGAAAGTAATAGACTTTCAGACGCAGGTTCTGTGCATTGTTGGCAATAATTGTATCGGTGCTTTTTTGTGAAAATACTCCAATAGACAACAATAGTAAAAATGTGATTATGACCGGTTTTTTCATGTATATTATTTTAAATATTCAGTGATTTTGTTTTTTAGGATTTCAATAAATTTTTCTTCCTTGTTTTTGGCAAATTTGAAGCCATCTCCTGTCAGGTCTGTGGTGGTTTCTTTTCCTTTGAAAACCCTGGTTACATAAAGTCCTGATCCAAAGGCCTGATATTTTTCTGCCACCTTACTGTTGGCATCATCGTCCACATTTAAAATGTATTGTTTAATTCTGCCTTGCCTGAGTTCGGCAGCAAAGTGGGTTTTCAGTGTCTTTGTGGTGGCTTCTTCTATAGCTATGCATGAAGCACAACGGTTGGTAACATGGAAGTTGTACACGGAAACTTTTGGGAGTTCAGTTTCTGGTTCTGCAATATTTTTTTGAGTGGTGTCGGTTGCAGCGGTGGTATCAGGGCTTTTCGTTACAGCCTGTGCAAGTGTGTCAGTCGTTTCCTGCTCTTCAGTCTTTGTTGAGGATGTATTACATCCAAATAATAAAGTAACTACCAGGATTGAAATAATGAAGTGATTTATTCTCATGGGTTAATATTTTAACAAGATTCTTTATTAGAATAGAAATTATCTTTTAAAAATCCGGTAAGAAGTTTTTTTGCCAGGTCCCAGTTTTTTTTGTTAATACAATATTTTATGATGGGCGGATCTATTTCGCCCTGAATCAGGCCTGCGAGTTTCAGTTCCTTGAGATGTTGTGAGAGTGTGGACCGGGCAATGGGAATATCATCAATCATTTCGCCGCTGGTGCAGCAGGTATTCATTCCACTCAGGCGTTCCATGATATATACTCTGGCCGGATGGCTCAGTGCTTTTGCTATCAGTGCAATTTGCTTGTGCTCCTCGCTAAATTTCGGTTTTGGGGACATGGTTTATTTGTTTTTTTCAAGTATTTCCTTCAGTTCTTTCACGGAGGGAACACGCCCGCTCAAAACCACTTTTCCGTCAATCACCAGACCGGGCGTGCGCATAATGCCATAATTCATAATCTTTACGATGTCTTCCACTTTTTCTATCGTGGCGTCAATATTCAATTCAGTAACTATATCCCGTACTGACTTTTCCAGCATTTTGCAATTTGGGCAGCCGGTGCCTAAGACTTTTATTTCCATAATTTCATTTTTATATTTCGCAAAAATACGAAATGATTTTGAACTGCAAAAAATTATTTAAAAAAAAATAGCTGGAAGCTGTAATAATTTTATTAACCATAACTTTGTGTTTTCAATGAAAAATTAAATTGTTTTCATGTCTGTCACCTGGAATCCCTGGCACGGTTGCAAAAAGATAAGCGCTGGCTGCGTACA
Organism: Bacteroidales bacterium; assembly: GCA_035371225.1. Taxonomy (GTDB): domain Bacteria; phylum Bacteroidota; class Bacteroidia; order Bacteroidales; family CAIWKO01; genus CAIWKO01. The sequence continues at coordinate 6,037 of DAOOWO010000068.1, forward strand.
TTGCTATGTTTACAGGATAGACAGCAGGCATGATAAGGATAGTTCTGTGGTGAAAAAGACACTGAGCTTTAACCTGCCTATAAAAAAGAAAAGAAACGGGGATTACAAAGTTGTTCCGGGCGAGGAGGTTTACACTTGTTTCAGCTCCGACTTTTTTCTTGATGAGACCGACCAGTGGCGTCACGAAGTGTGGAGAATGATTAAGGAAAGGAGCGACTGTAACTTTTTCTTTATTACGAAGCGTATCGACCGTTTCAATAGTTGCCTGCCCGAAGACTGGGGCGAAGGATATGACAATGTTTCCATTGGCACTACCGTTGAAAATCAGGATAGGGCTGATTACCGCCTTCCAATTTTCCGTAATCTACCGATAAAACATAAGACCATTATATGTGAGCCACTGCTTGAAAAAATTGATTTTGGGGAGTATTTGGACGACTGGGTTGATGGTGTTGTTGTTGGTGGTGAATCAGGCAGTGATGCGCGTATTTGTGATTATGAATGGGTGCTTGATATAAGGCGGCAATGCATGCTTAAAAGAGTGGCATTCCATTTTAAGCAGACCGGTGCCCGGTTTCGTAAGGAAGGCCGCCTGTACCTTGTGAACCGTAAGTTTCAGCATTCGCAAGCCCGTAAAGCTGGAATTGATTTTATTCCATAGCGACTGTATTTTTTTGTTACTGAAATTCTTTTTGCTAAGGTATGGTACTGAATTATGAACCTATTTTACAGCAAAAATATCACTCAGACTTTCTTTGTTATGTATTCTTTTTATGGCTTCACCAAATACCGCAGCTACTGAAACCACTTCAATTTTGGAGGAAAACTTTTCAGGTTGGTTTTCCACGGTGTCGGTGATGAAAAGTTTTTTAATAGGACTATCATCTAGTTTTTTTTCTGATCCGGGCGATAGTACTCCGTGCGTTGCCATCGCATAAACCTGTATAGCTCCTCTTTGTATTAGTTTTTCCGACACATCTTTCAGTGTACCTCCAGAGATGATCATATCATCTACCACAATAGCTGTTTTGCCTTGCACATCGCCTATAATTTCTGTTATCTCGGCATTTTCATCATGGCGTAACCGTTGCTTGTCGGCTATTACCACAGGGGCTTTCAGGTAGGAAGCAAATTTCCTTGCCTGTCCGGCAAAGCCGGTATCAGGCGAAACGATAACATAGTCCTTGGTTTCCAGAGATTTTATTTTCTCGCAGAGCACTCCAAGAGCATAGAGGTTGTCGACGGGTTTACGAAAGAAACCTTGAATTTGCGGTGAGTGTAGATCCATAGTGACGATACGGTCGGCACCGGCAACTTCAATGGTATCGGCACATACACGTGCCCTGATGGATACCCTGGGCTCGTCTTTTTTGTCACCTTTGGAGTAACTGAAAAATGGAATTATTACAGTTACTGATTCGGCACTGGCACGTTTAAAGGCATCAATCCAAAACAGCAGTTCCACCAGGTTGTCGTTGGCAGGATACACTATTGATTGTACAATATAGATATGACATCCTCTGACGTTTTCGTTTATCCTGACAAAAGTATTACCTTCCGAAAAGTGTAGAACTTCGCTTTTTCCCTGTTCCGTTTGGAGATAATTGCAGATTCTGCTGGTAAGCCGACGGCTCCCACTGCCCGAAAATACCATTATTCTGTCAGATATCATGTGCTAAATGTTTTAATGGTTAATAAATCTTATGTGTAAAGGTATGAATATATTTCAGGTTTTGCAATAAAAAACACAAGTTTTGTCCTTTGAGCAAAAATTGGTTCCCATATTATATTTTAAGAAAAGATGACCTACAATCGACCAATAAATTTCTGTCTCTTTTCTCTCCAGCGTTTTTTATTCTATGACTTAATCCTGAAGAATCCATGATTTGAAGTCATTCTAGTATGATATTGTTTTGTATTTCTGAATGTAAAGGTGAAACCAGAGACAAAACTGTTTTAGGGGAAGCGGATAACCTAAAAAACAAAAAGTCAGGCGCCTTTTAACTCTGAATTACATAAATCAATTTTTTCCAGGCAAAAAACGTCTATCAAAGACCCAAAAAAAATAAACTAAGCAAAATATTTTTCATAATTATACTATTTCCAAAACATATACAATTGCAAAAAATAATTTAGCGTGTATTATGTGTTGGAAGGTATTATGATAGAAATTTATTAAGATTTGATATGGTAATAAATGCGATATAATTTGCAAGACGTGAAATATAGTACGTGGGCATATATAGGAATAAAAATAATTAATTATTTGGATAAAAAACTTATAAAGATAAATTAGTGCTAACTTTTATGTTTAAGGTAGCAATAAGCAAAATTTAAATTTATTTTTTAGGTCTGTTATCATGGGAATTCCTTTATTTGTACATTAAAAATGTATCTTTGTACATAAGAATAATTATTAAAACTAATACGCATGAAAAAACTTGTCTTCTTAAATTTATTGCTCGCGGTATTATTTTGTCCGCAGCTTTTGTCTCAGCAAAATGTTGGGATAGGTACCAACACTCCGGATAATTCGGCATTGCTGGACCTTACTTCTGTCAACAAAGGTTTATTAGTTCCCCGAATGACCACAGCGCAGCGGACGGCTATCATTTCACCGGCTACCGGGCTGCTGGTTTACGATAGTAACCTGCAGCAGTTTTGGTATTATAACGGTACCCAATGGACTGCTATTGCCGGCGGAGGTGGGGGATCGTGTTATACCCTGCAGCAGAGCTATGACTGTGGCGGTACTGGTGCCGGAAGAAACATTGTTATCAGCGGAACAAATTCTGTTAACATTACCAATGCTAACGCGGGCTCTATCGGGCTGCGTTCTACACATTCTGCTGACGGGGTTTCCATAAAGGCTGAAAATACTTATGCAAACGTGCAGTATGCTGCCATTCAGGCTTCTACTGCCTCTAACTTCGGTACGGTAGGAGGTACGCCGGTACCTACTACGGCTATTATTGGCAACTCCACCGGAAAAGCTTTTGGTGTCAGTGGTCAAGTAGAGTCTACAGGTACCGGACAAGCAGGTGTTTTTGGAAATAACCTTAGAACCACGGGCGGACATGGTGTGTATGGCATTGGTTTTAATGGTGCTGTTGGCGAAAGCAATTATGAAACAGGTTTTGGCCTTTTTGGCCTGAATCATGGCACGGCCGTCAATGGTAATGCTGTGGGAGCTATAGGGCAGGGATATGTTGGTGTTTGGGGTGAAACAGATGATGGCCCGGCAGCAGGCGTATACGGACAAAATGTCAGCGCCTCGGTAGTCAATGATAATATAGGTGTCTGGGGTTATGGTTGGATGGGCGTTTTTGGAGAAACCAACGATGTGAGTACAGGATATGGATTATTCAGTAGCGGAAATTCAGGAGCCTCCGGAACAAAATCTTTTGCTATTGATCACCCCCTTGATCCTGGCAACAAAATTTTAAAGCATTTTTCCATGGAATCACCTGAAGTGCTGAATCTTTATAGGGGCACAGCCAGTATTAACAACAACGGAGAAGCTCTGGTTGTACTTCC
>DAOOWO010000069.1:0-9397 GCA_035371225.1 Bacteroidales bacterium
TTACCGCCGCACTGTGCCATGGCTTCTATCTGCAGTACTCCCGGCATTACCGGTTTTCCCGGAAAATGTCCGGTAAAAAAACCTTCGTTTATGGTTACATTTTTAATGCCGATCACCATTTTATCGTCCATTTCCAGAATCCTGTCGATGAGTAAAAAGGGTGGACGGTGCGGCAATATGCTCTGAATCTGAATGTTGTCGTATAATGGAGGTTTGGTCAGGCTGGGTAATTTAACGGCGGCTTTCTGGCCAGGTTTGTTGCTAATTCCCAAAGCGTTTGCTATTTTTTTAGCAAATTCAATATTTGAAAAGTGTCCGGGGCGTTTTGCGATGATGTGTGCATTGAGGGTGCCGCCAAGCAACGAAAGGTCGCCTACCAGGTCGAGAAGTTTGTGGCGTGCCGGCTCATTCTGAAAATGTAATTCTACGTTGTTGAGTATGCCTTCTTTCAGAACGCTTACTTTGGGTTTGTTAAAAAGTGTGGCCAGCCGGTCGAGTTCTTCCTGTGAAATGATCTGGTTGACAAAAATGATGGCATTATCGAGGTCGCCTCCTTTGATGAGGTTGTTTTTTAGCAAAAATTCCAGTTCGTGCAAAAACACAAAAGTGCGGCAGGTGGCTATTTCTTTTTCAAAATCGTCGATGTTGTCGAGCATGGCAAACTGCTTTCCGGGTATATCGGAATCATAATCAATCAAAGTTGTGATTTTGAATGTGTCGCAAGGAATGGCCAGGATCTCTACTTTATTTTTTTCATCTTTGTAAAGAACGTTGGTGTCGAGTACCAACACTTTTTTCATGGCGTCTTGTTCTATGATGCCTGCGGTTTTGAGCAGTTCCACATATTTTATTGCGCTGCCATCCAAAATGGGGGTTTCGGAGCTGTTGATTTCTATAAGCACATTGTCAATGGCTAATCCTGAAAGGGCGGCCATGGTATGTTCAATGGTATAGATACAAACTCCGTTTTCTTCGATGCTGGTGCCTCTTGAGGTGTCTTTAACATTGCCCAGTACGGCATGGACCAAGGGCTGGTTTTCCAGATCAACGCGTTTAAATACTACTCCGTGGTTTTCGGGAGCCGGATAAAATGTGATGATAACATTATTTCCCGTATGAAGCCCTTTACCGGTAAGACTTACAGGTGATGCTACAGTTCTTTGCTTTGCCATATTGACCGGCAAAATTAGTAAAATCCTTTTTAAAGACAAATAAAAAAATTGCTGTTTTAAACGATGTTATTAACAAGATGAATTACCGAAATATGGTATATATCAGGTAATCAATGAAATGGAAGCATGAGCAGGTCGATTTCCTGGAAGGGAATATGGAATAAGTCGCTGATATACTTGCTGGTAAGTATACCATTAAACATATAAGTACCCATGCGGAGACTTTTTTCATTACGTAAGAAATTTTCGATTCCGCCTTCGTCGGCAATTTGAAGTATTACGGGGGCGAAAAAATTGCTTAGGGCGGTAGATGCCGTATGAGGAACTTTTGAAGGGATGTTGGGTACGCAAAAGTGTGTGATGCCGAATTTTTTAAATACCGGCTGGGTATGGTTTGTGGCATGCGAAGTTTCGGAACACCCTCCGTTATCGATACTTACGTCGATGATTACCGACCCATAGGGCATTTCTCTTACCATATCTTCGCTGATGATACAGGGAGTGCGGCCATTCACAGGGTTGAGCGCCCCGATAACCACATCGGCGGTTCGCAGGGCTTTGGAAAGCACTTTTTGTTGTATCACCGAGGTGTACAGGCGTTCGCCCAGTTTGTTCTGTATGCTTCTTAATTTATATATTGAATCGTCAAATATTTTCACCAGCGCACCCATACCCAAGGCAGCACGGGCAGCAAATTCTCCAACGGTTCCTGCCCCGATAATCACCACTTCGGCCGGAGCGATACCCGGAAAACCACCTAAACTCTTGCCTTTGCCATATTCCTGACTGCAAAGGTATTCACCGGCAATAAACACGGAGGTGTTGCCCACTATTTCGCTCATCGAACGGATAACGGGGTACGAATTAGTTTTGTCTTTGATGTGTTCGTACGAAATGGCAGTGATTTTTTTTGCGGTGAGCTGCTTAAAATATTCTTCATTTTGTCCGGGCAGGTTCAGGGCCGAAAACAGGCTTGCTCTGGCTTTTATTTGTTCTATTTCGTCATTTACCGGCGGTGCTACTTTTATAATAATGTCGCTCTGAAACACTTCTCTCGAAGAATAAACAATCTCTGCGCCCGCTTCCATATACTCATTGTCGGGAAAATGAGCCGCTTTTCCGGCGTTGGATTCCATAATAACGCGGTGGCCGTTATTGACAATAACACTGACATCTTCGGGTATCAGGCCGATGCGGTTTTCCTGATAGGCTATTTCTTTAGGAATTCCAATACTAAGTTGTTTCCTGTGTTTTTTTATTTCGAGCATCTCGGGCTGCGGCATCATTTGTTCGGAACGCGAAAACTGAACAAAATCTTTTTTGGAAGTCATAAGAAAATTTTATGGTTGTATAAAGATACAAAAAATAAATATCACTGCTGTTTTTTTTGCAAAAAAGTAATCAGGCGGGTTGTTTTGTCATCGGTAGTTTCAATGGTAATTTCCACGTAATCAGATGGTAACAGTTGCCTGGCGATTTCGGGCCATTCTATAAAACAATAATGTCCGCTGTAAAAATATTCTTCATAGCCTATATCGTATATCTCGTCAATACTTTTTATCCGGTAAAAATCAAAATGGTAAACCATGGTGCCGGAGGAAGCCGGATACTCGTTAACTAAAGCAAAGGAGGGGCTGTTGGTAAGTCCTGTTACATGCAGCACCTTGCACATTTCTTTTATCAGGGTGGTTTTTCCGGCCCCCAGATCACCTGTAAAGGTAAAAATCCGGATGGCGGGAAAAGCCGCCAGGATTTTTTTTGCTATCGTGGGGAGCTCGCTCAGATGGTTACAAATAATCTGCTGATTCATTTATTTGTGATTAAGAAAGATGACGGGTATCAAAATCTCTTCCATGGATATGCCGCCGTGCTGGAATGTATTGCTGTAATAGTTGACAAAATAATGGTAGTTGTTAGGGTAAGCAAAAAAGTCATTTTCCCTGCAAAAAACATAGGCGGTGCTGACATTGATTCTGGGAAGAAATATGTCCTGCGGGTTTTTTACTTCAAAAACTTGCTTTTTTTCGTAATTAAGGGCTTTGCCGTACTTGTACCTGAGGTTGGTGTTGGTGTTTTTATCACCTACAATTTTTACAGGATTGCCCACTTTTACGCTGCCATGGTCGCTGGTAATCAACAGGTTGACATTTTGCTCCGATAAATATTTTATTACGTCGAGCAGGGGTGAGTGTTTCAGCCACGACAGGGTGATGGAACGGTAGGCGGCTTCGTCGCTGGCAAGTTCGCGTATAATTTCCATATCGGTGCGGGCGTGCGAGAGCATATCCACAAAGTTGTAAACCAATATGTTAAGCTTGTTGTTCATGAGGTTGGGCAGGTTTTCGACGTATTTTTTTCCGGCATTGATATTCAATATTTTTGAATAATTGTAGCGAATATCTTTGCCGTAGCGGCGCAACAACTCGCCCAGCAGTTCGTTTTCATATTGATTTTTTGTGCCTTCGTCTTCTTCGTAAATCCAGTATTTTGGGTATTTTCGTTCAATTTCGGTAGGCAACAGGCCGGCAAAAAGTGCATTTCTGGCATATTGTGTTGCCGAAGGCAGGATGCTGTAATACATTTCGTCGTTCTGAACCCTGAAAAATTCTTCGAGAACGGGTTGAATAACTTTCCACTGGTCATAGCGGAGGTTGTCAATCACAATAACGAAAAGATTTTCGGGCTGGTTCAGCGCGGGAAACACTTTTTCTTTGAACAGGTTGTGGGACATCACGGGAGTATCGGCAACTTTTCCGCTCAGCCAGGCGATATAATTGTTTTCATAAAATTTTGAAAACATGGTGTTGGCTTCTGATTTTTGGAGGGCTAACACTTCATTCATCGATTCGTCGTTGGACTTTTCGAGTTCCAGCTCCCAAAACACCATTTTTTTATATACTTCCACCCATTCGCTGTGCGACAGGCGGTTTGAAATTTCCATGCCAATGTGGCGGAATTGCTGCTGATAGGCCTGGGTGGTTTTTTCGCTGATGAGGCGTTTGTTTTCGAGGTTTTTTTTCAGACACAGCAGTATCTGGTTGGGGTTTACTGGCTTGATGAGGTAATCGGAAATGTTCGAACCTATGGCATCTTCCATAGTATGTTCCTGCTCGTTGCGGGTAATCATTACCACGGGCAGGTTGGGATAATCGTTACGGATTTGTGCAAGGGTTTCAAGTCCGGTGAGCCCGGGCATGTTTTCATCCAGAAAAATGATGTCGAAGTCGCCGTCGCGAATCTGATCCAGGGCTTCATCGCCGTTGTTGGAAGTATGCACGGCATAGCCTTTTTCCTGTAAAAACAAAATATGTGGTTTTAATAAATCTATTTCGTCATCTACCCATAATATCTTAACTTTAGTCATAATTTTACAGTGTTTTGTGGTGTAAGAAAAAAAATTGTAATATTGACACGGATTATCATTTACAAAAATACGAATAATAAAGAATAAAAAAATTGACCCACAACAAAAGAAAAATAATAAACGATCCGGTGCATGGTTTTATTACCATCCCCAGCGAACTGGTGTTTGATATTATTGAAAATCCCTATTTTCAGCGGCTGCGCCATATCAAGCAACTGGGTCTAACCTGCCTTGTTTTTCCCGGAGCCATACATACGCGTTTTCAGCACGCGGTAGGTGCGTTACACCTGATGACTCAGGCTGTGGAGATGCTGAAAATTAAAGAGATAGCTATTACCGACGAGGAAATTCAGGGACTTTATCTGGCCATACTGTTGCACGATATTGGCCACGGGCCTTTTTCCCATGCTTTGGAACACACCCTGGTAGAAGAAGTGAGCCACGAAACATTGTCGCTGCTGTTTTTCCACAGGCTGAACGAAACTTTTAGCGGAAAATTGGATATGGCAATACAGATATTTTCGGACCAATACCCAAAAAGATTTCTGCACCAACTGGTTTCGGGCCAACTGGATGTGGATCGTCTCGATTACCTGATGCGCGACAGTTTTTTTACTGGCGTGTCCGAAGGAGTTATCAGTACGGACCGCATCATTAAAATGCTGAATGTTTACAATGACGAATTGGTGGTCGATGTCAAAGGAGTGTATTCCATCGAAAACTTTATTGTAGCCCGCCGCCTGATGTATTGGCAGGTATATCTGCACAAAACCGTGCTATCGGCCGAACACCTGTTGATACATATATTAAAACGCGCCAAATATCTTTGCGAACGCGGAAAATTGATTTTTGCTCCACCTGCCCTGCAGTTATTTTTAAAAAACCGTTTTACAATTGCCGATTTTGATAAAAATCCTCAACTTCTTGACAGTTTTGCCGAAATGGACGACTATGACGTGTTTATGTCGGTGAAAATGTGGGCACACAGTGATGATAAGGTGCTGGCCCTGCTCAGCAAAAAGCTGGTGGAACGTAAACTACTCAGGATAGAAATAAGCGATACGCCATTTGATGAAGATTATGTATATAGCCTGAAACAAAAAGTGCAGCAAGTCTTTGATATCACTGCCGAAGAGGCTGACTATTTTGTGTTTTCGGAAGAAGTGGCCAACAATGCATACAATCCTTATTTTGACAAGATTCACGTGTTGTACAAAGATAACCGGGTGCTGGATATAACCGAAAGCTCTGACCAGTTAAACATTAATCTTCTGACCAAAACGGTCCGGAAATACTTTTTATGCTATCCCAAAGGCCTGTAATCAGTTATTAATAATAATATACTGTTGGAAAAAGTTTTGCCCAAAAACTACGTGCAGGCAGAAAAATTTTGCGATTATACGGATAAGAAAACTGTTCTCATGGCGTTATCATGCTGTACACAATGAAAATTTTTAAAGAAATTAATATTTACATGTTTGTACTTTGATAATTTTTATATTTTTATAGCTGCTTTAGGGAAAACGGCATGTGTTTTTGGGGAGAATAGCTGTTAACCCGGTATTGGTTTTGAATTTTTTAGAAAACTATCTGAAATACACATTAAAACCTAAATCATGAAAACATTTTCAAAATTTTTGGCGCTGCTGTCCGCGCTGATTTTCAATGTGCAGCTATTTGCTCAGACAGAAAATACTCCTGTAGTGTCAGCGAATAAAATGAATGTACTTTATGTCGGGATTGATAATCCGGTTTCTGTTGCCGTGCCCGGTATTTCAAGTAATAAGCTGAAGGTTTCAATTACCAATGGAACTATTACCGGCGTCAACGGTAGCTATATTGTAAAAGTTCAGAATGGGACAGAGGCCACTATTGAAGTTTCGGCCGAAACAAAACCCGGCGAGATCACAAAGTTGGGCAGCACGGCTTTCAGGATAAAAAGGATCCCTATTCCAACCATGTATCTTGGCAACACGCCTTGTGCGGGCGCTATCATCTATGCAAGCAAAAAAGAATTGCTGGAAAATCCTCAACTCACCATGAACTCGGAACTTCCTTTTGAAATGAAGTTTGATGTGATTTCATTTACCCTGTCTCATTTTGTAAATTCCGGAGAGAATAAAGACCTGGTAAGTTATGCGGCCAATGGCAACAGGTTTAACCAAAATATGATTACTGCGGTTGAAAAGTCGCCTGCCGGCAGCAAAATATTTATCGAAGATATTAAGGTAAAAGGGACCGACGGAACGGTCAGACAAATGTCATCCATTGTAATCAAATTGGTGGAAGAATAAGTTTTTTTAGCTTTATTTCTGGTTTTTACTTCTCAACCAAAATATTGTACCGGAATTTATAGGAGAAGCAGACGTTTGTCTAATAGCAGTCAGTGTGTTAACTTTGCAGAACAAATTGAAGGTTTAGCAAAAATATTTTTATTTGGATAAATGTAACAAACAATAAATCGGCATGTCTTTAAGTTATCTTGCGTAAATTTGCATGTTTCATTAAAAATTAGTAATCAATAAATTAAAAAAAATGAAAAAACTTTGGTTCTTATTTCTAAGTATGTTACTGTTAGTGGGTTTTCAGGTAAATGCCCAGAATCTCACGGCAAAAATTCCGGTTTCCGGAAAAGTTAAAATCGGTACCTTGCCCAACGGGCTGAAATACTACATTAAATATAATGCGAAGCCCGAGCACAAAGTGGAACTGCGGCTGGCCGTGAATGCCGGCGCTATACTGGAAGACGATGATCAGCAAGGTCTGGCGCATTTTATGGAACACATGAATTTCAACGGATTAAAACATTTTCCCGGCAACGAACTGGTGCATTATTTACAAAGCATTGGGGTAGGGTTTGGCAACGACCTGAATGCCTATACAGGATTTGACCAAACAGTGTATATGCTGCCTTTTCCAAGCGATGACCCCGAGAAAGTGGATAAATCCTTTACGGTACTTGCCGACTGGGCGCAGGGATCATTGCTGACTAATGAAGAAATTGACAAGGAACGCGGTGTCATCCTGTCCGAAAGCCGCCTTGGTAAAGGCGCCGATGACCGTATGATGAAGATATGGCTGCCTAAAATGCTCAACGGTTCAAAGTATGGTAACCGCCTGCCCATTGGGAAAGATTCCATCATCGAAAAATTCGATTATAGTGTTTTGCGTCGTTTTTATACCGACTGGTACCGTCCTGATTTACAAGCAGTGATTGTTGTAGGCGATATGCCGGTGGAAGAAGCCGAAAAGCAAATCATTGAGAAGTTCGGAGGACTGAAAAACCCTGTTCCGACACGTAAACGCCAGGAGTTGTTTGAAGTGAAACCGTTTACTGAAAGCCAGGCGCTGGTTGTCAGCGATGCTGAAGCAGACATGACCTACGTTAGTATATTAGGTAGTTCCACGGAAGATAAACCCTCGGTAACCGAAGCCGATTATCTGAACGACGTAATAGAGCAGCTTCTGTCCACCATGATTTCCTCACGTCTGGATGAACTGGTAAGTTCTGCAAATCCGCCGTTTATTTACGCATATACATACTTAGGCGGATGGGCAAGAGGGTATAAGAATTTTACTGCAGGCGCTATGTGTAGCCCCGACGGAATTAAAAACGCTATCCAGGCGCTTGTGGTTGAATGCCTGCGCGCAAAAAAATATGGGTTCACCGAACAGGAACTTGCCAGAGCTAAAGCTTCCACCTTGTCACAATACGAAAAACAATATAACGAACGTGATAAAACCGAGTCGGGAAGGCTGGTATGGGAATATGTTAATAATTATCTCGAACAGGAACCCATCCCCGGTATAGAATGGGAATTTGATTTTGTGAAAAAACATATTGATGACATCAAACTAAAAGATTTTGATGCCGTACGAGGCAAGATAAATATCGATGATAAATATTTCAGCTATGTTACCACGAAAACTTCGGATAAACTGCCTACCAATGAGCAACTGAAAAAATGGATTGACGAAGCCATCCATAGTAACATTGCTCCTTACCAGGAAAAACAAATAGCTTCCTCCTTGTTGAAAAAAGAACCTGTTGCCGGTAAGGTCATCAGTACCGAAAAGAATGAAAAATTAGGTACCACAACATACAAATTAAGCAACGGTGCAGTTGTTTGCCTGAAGCCCACCGATTTCAAGAACGATGAAATTCTTTTCAAGGGTTCTAAATTCGGGGGATACAGCGCTTATACAGGAAAGGATTACCAGAGCGCCCAGTATTGCAACAATGTTACCGAAGAAATGGGATATGGCGAATTCTCAAAAACCGATTTGGAGAAGTTTTTATCCGGTAAAGTGGTTAATGTAACACCGGTGGTGGATGATTACACCGAATATGTTTCGGGCAGCAGCAGTGTGAAAGATATGGAGGCTATGTTCCAGTTGATTTATCTGAAATGCACCGAACCACGCAAGGATATGGAAGCCTTTACCTCTTTTGTCACCCGATCGAAACAACAGCTCCAACTGCTGAAACAAAACCCCGAAAACCTTTTTGCAGATACAGTGTACAATACCTTGTATCAGGGAAATCCAAGGGCACACCGTATTGACAGTCCCAAAGATTATGACATGATCAATGTGGATAATGCCATTGCCTTTTATAAAGACAGGATAGGCAATCCCGCCGGGATGTATTATACATTCGTTGGAACCTTTACCGAAGAACAAATAAAACCGCTTATTGAAAAATATATTGGCGGAATTCCGGCAGGCAAGTCAAAAGCTGAATACAAGAGTCTTGGCATGAATATCAAGCCAGGTAACAACACTTTTACCCTGAATAAGGGAAAAGAGCAAAAGGCCATGCTGCTTCATTATTTTTCGGCAGATATGAAATTTAATGCTG
>DAOOWO010000070.1:0-9328 GCA_035371225.1 Bacteroidales bacterium
CATAGAAGAAGGCGTATATTCCTTCAGAAATCCCGAAAAAGAACCGGTGTTAAAAACCGACGGCAAAGAGCTCAGGGATGAATGGGACAAGGTTATCATGGAAAACCATTTCTTATCGCTGCGGTATGACCTTACAGCTCCCCTGGCGAGGCTTTATGCCGAAAAACTATGGCTCGACAGCCAGAAAGGCGTTGTTAATTCCGCCAATGCGCCCATGTTCAGAAGGTACCAGTACGGCCCGGTGTATCGGTACGAAACCAAGCTCGACCCCGGAAGGTTTCGCGAATTCTGGCAACTGGATTTCGACTCGGTGGGCACCTCCAACGTGGCCTCCGATGCCGAGGTCTGCATGATACTTTCCGATGCCATGGAAGCCATTGGCCTGAAGAGAAACACTTACGTGGTAAAAGTAAATAACCGCAAGGTGCTCAAGGGATTTCTGCAAAGCATAGGTATTGATACCGAAGCCGAAGAACAAGCTATTTTACGAATCATTGATAAAACCGATAAAATCGGCCTGAAGGGGCTTACTGAAGAGCTGGGAGCCGGCCGCAAAGATGTGTCGGGGGCTTTTATCGCAGGGCTGAAACTCCCAAACGACAAGATTGACGCCATACTTTCATTTCTGAATGAATTTCAGCATGCCAGAAAAAGAAGCGAAATTCTTGACCGGCTTTATAATTATCTGTCAAACTCCCCAACAGGGACAGAAGGCGTTGAAGAATTGGGCAAAATTGACCAAATCCTAAGCCCTCTCGGCTTTGATGAAGAAAGAATTATGTTTGAGCCCACCCTCATCAGGGGCATGGGGTATTACACGGGGCCTGTCTTTGAAGTGGAATCAAAGCAAACTTTTATCGACAGCAAAGGCCTTGAAAGAAAAGTAGGCTCGATATGCGGCGGCGGAAGATACGACGGGCTGGTGGAACGCCTCATCGGGATAAAAGTGCCTGCCACCGGAGCTTCCATAGGCGTGGACAGGCTGGCAGAATTACTACAGTTAACCAACCAGTGCCAGTCGGATTTTAACGGGCCGGTATTTATTGCTGCTTTCGACGATACTCTGGCTATGGAATATCAAAGGATTGCAGCCAGTCTGAGGGCACAAAACATTGAAGCAGAAATATATTATGGCAGCCAGAAAGGCCTGAAAAAGCAACTGGCTTATGCGGATAAACGTAACAGCCCTTTTGCCGTTCTGATTGGCGAAAACGAAATTACCAAAGGCATTGCCACGGTAAAAGATTTAAGATTGGGCAAACTACAAAGCGATATCCAGAACAGAGACGAGTGGAAGGAAAAAGTGCAGACAGAAGTAAAACTCGACGATTTGGTCAACTACCTTAAGAACAACCTGAAAAAGTGATTCTAATTATCAGAACACTAACAAAAAATTCCATTTCAACAAAGCAGAAAAAAAGTTTAATCCAATGAAAGAAATAAAATTAAACGGCAACGACTTAACCCGGCATCAGGTAATTGATGTCGCTTTTAATAACGCTAAAGTAGCTATTGATACAAGCAAATTGAGTAAAAGCAGGGATTATATCACCAACAAGGTGACTCAGAAAAAAATTATTTATGGCGTTACCACCGGTTTTGGCTCCAATGCCGATAAACTAATCGAAACAAAAGACACGCTGGATCTTCAGTTGAACCTGCTGCGTTCGCACGCCTGCGGAGTGGGCAATCCTTTTAAAAAAGAAATTGTCAGGGCTATCATGGTAATCCGGCTGAATACCCTGCTCCGGGGCAATTCGGGGGTACAGGAAGGCACAGTCAGGCAACTGGAGTTTCTGCTGAATAACGAAATTCATCCTGTCATCCCCGAACAAGGCTCGGTGGGCGCCAGCGGCGACCTATGCCCTCTTTCGCATATGGCGCTTCCCATGATAGGCGAAGGTGAGATCGAATTTAAAGGAAACACCTTCAACACGGTTGATTTTTTAAAGTTGGAAGACGCAAAAAAAATAGGGTTTAAGAAGATTACATTGAGTTATAAAGAAGGATTAGCCCTGAACAACGGCACTACCGTGCTTACAGCGGTTGCGGTGGTGGCGCTGCACAAGGCCGAACAACTGCTAAAAGTCGGCACACTTTCCTCCTCGCTGATTTTTGAAAGCTTATGCGCCAGAAACAGCTCTTTTGCCTATGCGCCTATCCACAAAGCACGCAACCATTCGGGCCAGACAGAAATTGCCCAATGGCTTACCAGGCTGCTCGACGGCTCTAAACTGATTAACATAACGCAGAAAAGTATTCTTGAAAAACTCATGGCAGAAAATCAGATTCCAGCCATGATAACCGACGATATCAACAAAGTGTTGGCCGCCAAAGAAGCCGATGAACAAATACAGATTTCGAATTCGGCTATCGACCGTATGAAGGCCGAAGGAAACAATAAACTAGCCAACATGCTGGCGTTTGCCCGAAAAAAATGGAAGCCGCAGGACTCTTATTCCATTCGTTGCCTGCCGCAGGTGTTCGGGGCCAGCAAAAAGGCCATGGACCATATCATTTCGGTGGTTGATAACGAACTCAATGCCTCGGTGGATAATCCATTGATATTTGCCGATGACGACAAGGTAGTTTCCGGCGGAAATTTTCATGGGCAGCCCATCGCGCTGGTAATGGACTATTTGAAGCTGGCCTTGGCCGAGATGGGTAACATCACCGAGAGGCAGATAGCTAAAATGGTGGATGCCAATACCAACGACTGCCTCGAGAGTTTTCTGATTTTCGGCACGGGCTTAAACAATGGCCTGATGATACCGCAGTATGCCGCCGCCGCCATAGTTTCCGAAAATAAAGTGCTGGTGCACCCGGCCTCTGCCGATTCCATACCGACCTGCGAAAACACCGAAGACCATGTGAGCATGGGCACTATTGGAGCCAGGCAGGCCCTGCAAATAGCAGAAAATGTGGAAAAAATAATAGCCATAGCCATCATGACCGGGTTTTACGCCCTTACGATGCGCCTTAAACAGTTTGAAGAGATGAAAATGGACCATATTCCTGAAAAAGTGTTGTCGCCGGCAAGCCTTGATTTTTATTATACCATAAAAAAATCAAACAAAGCCTTTGAAAACGGCAACTTTATCAGGACCGACAGGTTTCTTGCCCCTGAGATAGAAGCCATCCGCAGGCATTTCAACGATTTTCAGGTTGTTGCCGAAAAGTACATTTAGTAGAAACGCGGTTTCCCCTGAAGTTCCCTGTGGGAAGGATCAAAAAGAAGAGCAGCCTTTAAAGGTGCCCATCTTTTTCTTTTGAAGTAATACCGGCCAACACCATTATGGTGGCCGCTGTATCGTTGGGTTATTATCCTTATTATTTAGTAATTTAAACCAAAAGCCCACAACGGTATCACATTGTGGTATCCAAATTCAATATCATCTTTTACAACGAATGATTTACCATCTTTCTCAATTTGCTTTTGTTGCTTGTTTTTTCCACCGACTTCAAACGTATAATTATCAATCATAAAATCGGCCTTTTCAGAAGATATGACATTATTCTTTAGTCTCATTTGATTAAAAAAGAACGTCTCTCGGATATTCCCAATATTTGATCTGTCCCCAACCAGGTTATAAACAATATTCGTATTCTCCAAATACACTTTATCAACCTTCCCCAATCCTCGAATACCGACTGTTTCATTACGCAACTGGCCAATAAGCCCGGCTTTTTCCATATATGAAAAGTAATCAACTATGGAGTTACGGCTTACACCAATTATCTCTGATATCTTTGAGAAATTTGGTTTAAAAGGCACACTTTCCGCTATAATAGAAAGTAATCTTTTCAATTTATTACTCGTACCAACACTAAGGTTTGCAAACTGTGGAATATCTGTTTCCAAAGTATGTGTAATGATTTGCCCTAAACGTAAATCCAATTCATTTTCAAGTCCAAAAGGATAGTAACCACGTCTCAAATAGTCATCAAACAATGGCAACGGATGTGTAATATTGGTTGGTTTCACCTGGTTATTTACTATCTGTTCCAGCGAATAGGCTTCTGTTTTAAAATTATGAAATAATTCTAAATACTCCCGAAATGAGAGCCCCTGCATTTTGTAAATGATGGCACGACGGCTTAAATCTGCTGAACCTTTTAGTATATCCAGTACAGAAGAGCCAGTGAAAACAATTTTTAAAGCAGGAAACGAATCGTAAATGTTTTTTAATTCCCTCGACCAGTCCGTGTATTTGTGTATTTCATCAACAAACAAATATTCTCCTGCAGATTTATAGAAGTCATCAGCTAAATCAAACAGTTTGTTTTCTCCAAAATACATATCATCAGCTGAAACATATAGGGCTTTTTTGCTGTTTAGATTTTCCTTGATGTATTGCAAAACCATAGTCGTCTTTCCCACGCCACGCGCACCTATTATCCCAACCATCCGGCTGTTCCACGAGACTTTATCATATAAATAACGCTTAAAGTCTGTTGTCGTATTTTGCAAAAGGCTTTCAAATTTCTGATACAATATTCTCATTGCATTGATGATAATTTTTTTACAAAGATACAAAAACGCACAACAAATTGAGCATTTTTTAAAAAATTTATTCATTTCGATGTGCAATATGAATTTTTTGGTTGTTGTTTGACTTTTGGCATACGTGAGCCATTGTTGTCCTTTGGTAATTGTATTTCTTCTTCGACGTGCGAAGTCTTCAAAAAAAAAGAGGGCATCCTTTCGGGTGCCTTCTTTTTTCTGGCAACATTAATTTCTAATCTATCTTATTTACTCTGACAGTAAAGATTTTATCGCCCGCATAAAAGCGTACAAAATAAACCCCGTCGGTAAATGAAGACATATCCAGGCTTTGATTTTCTTTTATTCCTGTCAACACCAGCAGTTCTTTGCCAACAATGTCGGTCAACACTATTTTGTCAGTCTCTGCATTGTTGAGGTTTATTGTCAGGATATCTTTGGTGGGATTGGGATAAACTTCAATTTTTTGCATTTCATTTTCTTCAACCCCGGTAATGACAACGGTAAGCTGTTGTATGGTAGTATCGCTGCTGCAGTTGTTGGTAGTTATCAGCATCACATCATAAGTGCCAGCAGCAGTATAAGTATGTGCCGGATTAGCATCCCCGCTGGTGGTACCATCGCCAAAATTCCACAAATACGACACCCCGTTGGAGGAGGTATTGTTGAAATTTACGGTGCTGCCATTTTGAGTATAGGTAAATTGTGCCACAGGTGGTGCAGATAAAATCGTTGCGGTAACTTCGGTGCGTGCGCTGCTGCATGAAGGAGATTCAATTTCCCAGTCATAATAGTAATAATACAAGGATGAACCGGCATTGGTTCCCGTTATTGATATCTTACCTGCCAAATTATAAGGGAACGAAACTCCTGAATTATCACGATACATATTTGGGTTTGTGGTGCCGGTGGCAAGTTGCAAACTGGTTCCCACAGGCACATTAAAATTCAGAGTTATCCTGCTTTCTCCTGCAGGAATATTTACCGTAGTAGTTTGAATTACGGTGTTGGAACTGTTTCTAAGGTTAATAATTCTGTTACCCGCTGCACCTGCATATACTTTTACGGATTTCAAAACCACCGGGGAATAGCAATCGAAAACTAGCCAATAACTATTATTGGTATGTAAGGTTGCCGCTGTTTCTTTGTTTACCTTACCCACATATTCCAGCGGAGAAACAATAGTTTGATCAACATAATAATTTGTGGTGCCGGTTAGTGAAGGAGTTGTATAGGATGTACCTGTTGCCAGCAAGTTACCTCCTGTAATAGCATCATACCAGTTCAGCGTGCCGCTGCCGCTGGCAGTGAGTGTTACACTGCCCGGGCCACAACGGGTTTCATCGTACCCGGCCGGAGGTGTTGAGCCCACAGTAATATATCCGATTTTTGTTTCGGTGTCGTCGCCGCAGATACCCGCAGAAGCTGTTAATACTACATTGTAAGAACCCAGCGCCGAATAATTATGTGTTGGATTGGCGTCGGTGCTTGTGGTGCCATCGCCGAAATCCCATAAATAAGTAGTGGTATTAGTGCTGTTGTTGGTGAAGTTTACCGATAATGGCGCACTGCAGGAACTTGTTCCCGAAGCGCTGAAGTCGGCACTGACGGGCAGGTTGCTTGCAGTGATACCCTTGGTCTTGCTGTCGTTCGCCGTGTTCTGGTCGGCAGCGCCGTTAGGCAGTGACACTGTTGCCGTAAAACTACTGGTTCCGGCAGGGATGGTCGCCGCCTGAAGATCAATATCAACCGTTTGATAGCTAGCCAGGCTGCCTGTCCAGTTATAAATCTGCTGGCTTCCTCCGGTAATCTGATAGGTTACCCTGAAACTGGTGAGTGTGTTTGTGCCTGCGTTGCGCACAGTAACCTGCGGCACCACACTGATTCCGCTACAAGAATAGGTTCCAACAGGATTGTTGATAGTTACCAGTTCGGCATCCAGGGGAATACTGGCAGCATTCACAATCAGGGTTCCTATATAGGGTTGTTTGTTTTGCTTGGTAATAACCACATCCAGTGTATCCGGCTGTGTGATGGCGTTAAAATTCAGCGTAGTAACTCCTCCAGCAGGGGCCAGTTCCGCATCAAGCAAAATCCCGTCGCTGGATAATGCCACGTAAGCATCTTCTTCGGTATTTACTACCAATGAAGTGATGCCAACATTTTGAGGGCTGGTATAACTGACCGTCAAAGGATCGGGAACAGAAAAATAATTCATCACCGAGGGGTCGCCCATCAAATGATATATTTCCCAGTAATACAACTTATAAGACGAGCTACTGCTACTGGCCTGAACAGCAAGCAATCCAGCATACCTCATCTGATCGTTGGTATAATACCATGAAGTCTTGGGTTCGCCATGATCATGGAATATGCAGTCGTAGGCTCCCAGGGCACTCGCTGAATAGGTTGGGTTGGCGGTTATGCTGCTACGTGCTCCAACACCCCAATAATAATCTTCATTCCAGTAAGTAGAATTCGAACCGCCGATATAACCCACAGCTCCTTTGTTGGGATATGCTCTTAACAAAGCCTCTCCAAAACATTCTGAGTCATTAAACGTGTTGGACTGACAACAATTTCCTACTATCAAGCCATACTTGTCGGCATTATACATATTGGCAATCTGCGAAGTAGAAAATACGGGGTCTGCCCATCCAGAAGAGCTGCAGTGGGCTGTATAATTGGCATAACCTACTCCTTTATATAACATAGCCCTCATATTTGCCCCTGCAATTGCATCGGTGTTATTTGGGCCAAGGACAGTATGTGAATAGATACCATGAGCAGCATTAAAATAATTTGTGGTTCCGTAATTAATTTGCCCGTTGCCGTAAGTTAAATCATAACTATCATCATTTCCTGCAACCATCACCACTGTGTCCATATACGTTTTTTTCGGCATAGTGTATTTCTCATACTGAAGGGTTTTGTTCACCTGGTTGGTAACATGGGTGGTGGTTGTAGCGCTGAAACGTCCGTAATAAATATCAGGGATATTATCACCTGAACCATCCATGGTAAAATAATACAAATCGGTTTTGTGAGTTCCCAAAGAGGAGTTGTCGTTATAGGTAGGAATTTGTGCCACATCGCCAACCAACAGGACAAAGGTAGGTGCGGGGTCGTTGGTGGTGCCGGCATCATAAAGTCCCTGGATATAAGTCTGTACAGTGCTTGTGGTTGGTGCCGAAGTATAATATTTTTCAATTACATTAAAGCCTTTCTGGCGTTTCCAGTAAACAAAAGGTTTTAACGCCGACTCGAATGAAGATAACGAGATTATGACATATTTGATGGGATATTTTGAAAGTGCATCTTTTGTAGCCGGCGCTGCATGGTTGATCATAGTATTCAGCGAAGTTTCAAAAAAAGGTGAATAGTATTTTTCTTTCATCTGCTCGGTGAGGGCAATATCGGGATGTTTGAAAATAACTTCAAATACCAGGTCGTTATATACTTTCAGCACATTGGTAACAGGGTTGTAGCGGAATGGAGCCACCGTGAGGTTTCCAAACTGAACCCCGCGCATGATGCCGGCTCTTTCCACGGTAACCATTTCAGCCTGTGTAAAAGCATTGGTTTGATATAAAACCCTGTCGTAATAAAAAGGTATTTCATTGGGATCGGCACTTTTGCATACCGAAGGCTGCGAAGGCATTATTTTTTGCACAATACCCGCATTGCCCAGATCAATATTTTGTTCGTTGTAACTGATGATGTTTATCTGGATTTCCGACCCATACGGAATTTCAATTAATTTGCTATATACGGGCAACTGGGGTTTGCCGATATCATATATTTGAGAAAATCCGTTGATACCCAGTTCCACAAAATTACCCTCTACAGTATTTACCGTAAGGGTTTTGATTTTTTGAAGCGAGGTTTTTGCCTTAATCTTATAAGGACTTTTCTCCAGAATGGAAAATTCGTTCTTTGTACTGTTCAGTGTTATTTCCACCTGAGCATAGCTATTAATCACTACTACGGCCATTAACAGCGATAAAATAGATTTTATGAAATGCATAGTTTTATGAAATATTTTACAATTTAGTAATTTTTGCAAATATAAGAAAACCACGTATCCTTTACAAAGTCAAAAAAATCATTAACAATAGATTAACATCTCGAAAAAAAACACCAATGGCGATATTATCCAGACAAAGCGTAAACACACCAAATACAGTGTTACGAATTCAATAAAAATGCTTAAGAAACTGTTTTCGTATTTATCCCATTATTGTTTTTGAGTTACTTTGTGGCAAAAAGATTTAACCATTAAAACAGGCGAATTTTTAAAAGAATTATTTTTCTTTATCTTTGCACCTCACTTTAAGTAATCCAACAAAAATGAATAAAGGCACTTTAAATACTGTTATCGGGATACTGCTGATTTTCGGAATACTCATCGGATATAGTCTGCTTACCGCCCCATCAAAGGAAGAACGGCTGGCCAAATTCAAAAAAGATTCCACGGAATGGGCCACGAGAAACCTGCAGTTGAAAAAAGATTCTCTGGCAAAAGTCAGGGAAGACAGCATTCAAAAAATCAAACAAGACTCCCTCAGTAAGACTCAGCCCGCCGACACCTCAGCCACAACAGCAACCGACAGCCTCCGTAAAATGCACAACCTGTACGGAAAATTCTCCGTTTCGGCCAAAGGCAAAAACACCCATTATATCCTTGAAGATTCCCTGTTAAAAATAAAGTTTGCCGCCCAGGGAGGAGGCATCTCTTATGTGGAACTTAAAACCTATAAAACTTTCGACGGCAGGCCGCTCATTCTTTTCAACACTGACTCATCAAATTATTTTCTTACCTTT
>DAOOWO010000071.1:0-9273 GCA_035371225.1 Bacteroidales bacterium
AATTGTATCGTATAAATGAGGAAATGCAAAAATCCAAATAAAAAAATAATTGACAAAAATGAACAAAAAATTATTAGTTACATTCCTTTTTCTGACGGTACCGTTTTTCATTTTTGATGTGCTGGCCCAGGCTCCTCCTCCGGCGCCAAACAATAGCGTTCCTGTCCATGGATTGGGAATTCTTGCGGCTTTAGGTATATTTTACGGAGTAAAAAAACTCAGGAAAAACAATAAATAGAGGCTGTCTGACAAGTTCTTTGTGCGGCTTTGTGAAATCCTTTGAGCCCTCACAAATTATGATTTTTGGGACAACCTCCTATAATCCAATATTTTTCTGATTTCAGAAAAGAATAATGGGCTATTGCCTGATCATTTTCAGCATGGCCTGCTTAGTTGTTTCAATACCTGCAAATTCCAGTTTGAGCGAATAAATACCTGAAGGCAGTTCTTTGCCTGAAAGTGTTGTTGTATACGTTCCAGCCGACTGTGTGTGGTTTTCGTGTACGGCAACCAGTTCACCCAGCGCATTATACACTTTGATACTCACATGGCCGCTTTCCGGCGTGGTATAGGTAAGGGTGGCATCGTCGCTGAATGGGTTGGGATAGGCTGTAAACCCAAAAAGGTCTTCTTCGGCACTTCCCTGGACAAAAATCTTTGGCATGATAAGGGAGACGTCGTCATTAGCTACACCGTATTTGTCGGCTATTATGCCAGTGCCCGACAGGGAGAAATCCAACGCGCCTTGTGCCGTCTTGCTGAGTGAGCGGAATCCCAACCGCAGCACCTCGTCGTGAGCTGGAACATCAAAATGATTGGTGGTAGCAAAAATCACCCGGATAACTCCGTCAATATCGGTAACCAAAATATCCTCATCCTGAGCGATGATTTCTTCTAAGGAGGGATTTATTTTTGTAGCCTTGATTTTTTTGTTTGCTGCTGTCATCGAGGCACTTACCAGCCGGTAGTCATTGGCAGAATAGTAAAGTTCCAGGCCCAGGGCCGATAATTCATTCATTTTTGTATTTAACTGCAGTGGAACTTCAAAATATTCCGCATCATCAATAATCAATGATTCGTCAGCAGTAAGAATAATATTCCTGTCGGATAATGATTTGGCCGTGGTCCAGGTGGTAAGTGAATCTTTGTATTGGTTTGAAGAAGCGTCGTAGTCGCCATAACCGATAGTTTGCAGGTTGATGTTTAAGTTGGCACCGGCCACGCTTATCATGGTGTCGATGGCCAGCCAGTTTCCTTTCGGGAAGTTGCTGGAAGCACTGGAGGGATTACCGATTTTTGCCTTGATACGTGCAATGTCAACGGCATTGATGGTACTGTTATTGTCTACATTGGCGGCACGCTTGTGAATTTTCGAAAAATTTCTGGAAGGATCCACCAGGGTATCATTGCCGAGAAGATATTTTAATATGGCTATGTCGATAGCATTGATATTGTTCACCATCTGCATGGTGTCTGCCACATATTTGTCGTAGGAGAGTAAATAATTTCCATCAGGGATATTGTTAAGCTGAAATACACCGGAGGCATTGCTGGTGTCTCTGGCCACTTCTGTTCCTGCCGGAAATGATTTTAATATGATTATCACCTTGTTTATGTTATAAATCAATGAGTTATAAGTGGGCATTGCTGGTGCGGGGTTGCCAGCCATAGCTTTGCGGGCATACATGGTTTTACCGCTGATAGTATAGTTGGTGCCGGCTACGTTGACAGTAACAGTGTCGGTGCTGATGCAGCCGTTGTTGTTTACCGATAAGGTATACGTGGTGGTTGCGGAAGGTGAAGCCAGGGGCTGTGCAGCCGAAGGATTATTGAGTCCTGCGGCGGGCGACCAGGTGATGGTTCCGGGGCCGTTGGCAGGATTGCCCAGTTGTACCGGTGTTCCCGAATAGGTGGCATGTTGCCCTGCTTCTGCTGTGGGAGCGCCGCTGATGACAACATGGATGGTGTTGGACCAGGCAGGATTGTTGATGACACAGGCCTGATTTGAGGTGAGGCGGCATTTTACGGAATCGCCTTGTTGCAGGGTGTTGATAACAAACACGCTGTCGTTGTTGCCCATAGGGACGTTGTTTACATACCATTCAAAGGCAGGCGTGGTGCCTCCGTTGGTTATCATAGCCGTGAAATTTACCGCCTGGCCGCTGCAGCCGAAACCGTCGGGGGTTGAGATGCTGACGGCCGGGATAAGGCTGGGTTTCACCACCATGGTGATGGTGTCGGACAATGCCGGGTTGCCGGTGATACAATTTTGGTTGGATGTGAGGCGGCAACTGACCTTATCGCCCATTTCCAGAGTGTTGGTGGAAAAGGTTGAACTGTTGGTGCCGGAGGGGCTTCCGTTTACAAACCATTCATATAGCGGGGTGCTGCCCTGATTGGTGTGGTTGGCCGTGAAAATTACCGAAGTGCCGTGACATACAGATCCCGGAGGATTAGCCGAAACAGATACGGTAACAGGTACGATAGTATTAGTCATAACAAAATGGTCGGCAGATTTTGGTCCGCCGCAGCCTTGTGCCGTTGCTGTAATCACCGAAATGCCGTTCCATCCGGCCAGATAGGTAACTATACCGGTGGCGGTATCTATAGTATTGCCTGCAGCGAGGCTGGCCCCATCGAGGCTATAAGTAACACCGACAGCGTTAGTCGCCGTGGCCCCGTAAGAGGTGGTTCCGGCGCCCTGGCAACGGCTGGAGGTGGAGCCAAGGGCAAAAACCGGTGTGCCTATTTCAGGCAAGATAGTTACTATGGCGCTGTCTTGTGTTCCCCAGCAAGCCCCGTTGTATGGTCTGAAATAATAGGTTCCCGAAGTGTTCACGGATTGTGATGTTGCCGGTGAGGCGGTTGATGTCCCATAGCTCGTAGTGCCTTGCCAGTAAATTGTGCCTCCTGACCCGCCGCTGGCATTCAGGATCACGGTGCCACCGCATTGCGTGGTGTCGCCGGTAACACTCACCGGACCTGGGATACTGTTGATAATTACCGTGGCGCTGCCTTCGGGGCCCCAACAACCGGCGCTCTCTGAACGGAAGTAATAAGTTCCAGATACCGTAACAACTTCCGAATTGGAAGGAGTGGCCAGCGAAGTGCCGCCAGAGGTAGTTCCCTGAAAATAAACATTAAAGCCAGACAGGCCGGTGGCTGTTAGCAGGGTGCTGCCGCAAAAGGTTCCGCCACCGCTCACCGTAACGGGGCCAGGGGCGTCGGAAATCCACAGCGAAGCCGCATCAGAGGTATCGTTGGGCAGACATGCTGAAGCCACGATACAGCGATACTTGTAACCATTGTTTTGCAGGGGGGCAAAATTGGTAATGCCCAGTGTGGCGCTGGTCCATCCTGTATAAGTAGGGGCAGAGCCGGCGCTGGTGATGTTTGCATAGGTGACGCCTCCGTTGGTAGATAGCTGCCACTGATAGGTAAGTGGGGTTCCGGAAGCAGCGACACTGAAACTCACCGGGGTTCCCTGACAGGCATCCGTGATGTCGGCGGGGTGTGAAGTAATCAGCGGGGCGATGCCCATGGTGAGGTGTGCCGCGGTAGAGGTAATATTGCCGCAATCGTTGGTGATATAGACGGTATAAAGGCCGGTATCTGCTGCTGTAACAGGGTTAACGGAAAAAGTGCTGCTGGTGGCACCGCTGATATTGGCACCGTTGAGCCGCCACTGATAAGAAAAAGGCGCTGTTCCTGTTGCGGTAACCGAAAAAGTGGCGTTACCCCCTTGACAGGCAACTTGTGCCATGGGTTGGGAGCTGATTTGAGGCCCGGAACAACTTGAAATAGTCTGGGTGGCGCTGTATGAGCTTTGGACGCCGCACCAGAGGTCGCCGTTGCTGGTTTCTTCATGCCACGACTGTGCCAGAACTTTCCAGTAATAGGTTACGCCGGGTGTAAGCCCGGTAACGGTATAGGTAACAGGGCTTGATGGGTTGGTGCATCCTGCAATTGCTGCTGACGCATCGCTGCAGGCGGTAATCAGCTTGGCACAGGAAGTATTGAATCCGGGGGCCTGGGTGCCTGATTGGAAATCAGAAGTAGTGGAACAGAACAAGTAATGTCTTATATTAAGGTTGCCGGGGCCATGCGCTGTGCTGGAGGTATTCCAATGGGCATCAAATTGCGTTCCGGTGTATCCTGTAGTGGAAACCGCTGATACCAGCGAGACGTAGCTGGGGCCAAATATTATGCGTGCCCATGGTGTTTCGCTGCCAGCCAGAACCACTCCGCCGGTGCTTCTTTGAACGCATCTGTAATACTGCGAAACGGCTGTGGTTGACATACCAACAGAAGAACTTGTAGTAAACCAGGAAATCCCGTCAGAAGAGGTCTGCCATCTTTTACTATAGACAGTGCCGCCGACAGTTGTCGAAGCAGGGACATCAGAATATAATGTTACGCTGGAGCCATAACATAAATAAATAGTGGAATTGGCGGAATAATTCAGCGTTCCGGAGTACCCGGAACCCCCTATGCTTGTAATACCATAGGCGGCAAACAGGTCTTTTTGCGGTAATAAAACCGTAAGTAATGCTAACAGGAACAGAAAACGAAATTTCATGGCAAACAGGATTTAAATGAATACTGCACAAAGTTAAATATTTTTGGGGACATAAATGAAAAAAATGAGTATCAAATGTGACTTCTAATTAAATATTTGTGGCAGAAAATCACTTAAGAAGAGTGAAGTTGAGGAGTGCGATTTGTAAACTTCGCACAACGAGGGACTAAATATTATCTGTCTGATCTGAAGTGATATTTTAAAAATATTTTGTATTTTTGCCAATAATTAATATGCGTTTTGTGATAATAATCACATAATATACACTAAACTTGTGAAAAAATGAATATTGAAAGAGATGCACTTAAGAAATTGACGCAGTGGAAAGAGAATATAAACCGTAAGCCACTGATTTTACAGGGAGCACGCCAGGTAGGCAAAACATGGCTTTTAAAAGAATTTGGGAAAAGAGCTTTTGATCATGTTGCCTATTTTAATTTTGATACTCAGCCCGCATTAAAAGAGTTTTTTACAAACACAAAAGAACCACATCAGATCATAAAGTTGCTTTCTTTCCTGAACCAGCAGCCAATAAAGCCGAATGAAACACTTATCGTTTTTGACGAGATTCAGGAATGCTACGAAGCACTTAATTCATTGAAATATTTTTGCGAAGACGCGCCTGAATATTTTGTTGCCTGCGCCGGCTCATTACTGGGGGTTGCCATGAATAAAGGAGCTACATTTCCCGTCGGCAAAGTTGATTTCCTGACTATTCATCCATTAAGTTTCAACGAGTATCTTTCGGTCTCCGATAATAATTTACTGGCTTATCTTGAATCTGTTAACAGCGTGGAAGCCATACCCGAAATATTTTTTGATTCTTTGGTTAAACGCCTGAAAGAATATTTTATCACAGGCGGAATGCCAGAAGCGATTGTTTCTATAGCAGAACAATCGGATGTATCGCTTACTCAAACGGTTTTGCAAAACATTCTGAATTCCTATACCCTTGATTTTTCGAAACATGTTGCAAGCAAAGACATACAAAAGATTCATTACATCTGGTCGTCCCTGCCCTCGCAGTTGTCGAGGGAAAACAAAAAATTTTTATTCCAGACAGTTAAAAACGGGGCAAGGGCAAGAGAATATGAGGATGCACTGCAATGGCTGATCAGTGCAGGGTTGGTCTACAAAATTTACCGTTCTGCAAAACCCTCATTACCCATTTCGGCTTACGATGATTTATCGGCTTTTAAAATTTATAGTCTTGATGTTGGGATACTTAGGCGATTGTCGCAACTCGACCCTGTAGCCATATCAGAAGGAAACAGGCTGTTTACAGAGTTTAAAGGGGCTTTAACCGAAAATTTTGTATTAAATTGTCTTCTTCGGCAGTTTGAAACCACCCCACGTTACTGGGCCTCAGGCAACAGAGCGGAGCTTGATTTTCTCGTGCAGTACCAAAACGAGGTCCTGCCTGTTGAAGTAAAATCCGACGAAAACATCAGAAGCAAAAGCATGGCGTTTTACCGCAAGGAATATGCCCCGGAAATAAGCTTACGCTATTCCTTGCGCAATCTTAAATACGACAATGGAGTTTTGAACATCCCCTTGTTTATGGCTGATTTTACCACAAAACTTTTGGGCATATTATAACGTTTGAATTTTTTGATTGCGAGTTACGTCATATTGCTTTTTACCAATATCTTGTTTCTGACAGAACAAGTCTGGATTAATGTCGGGGAGACTGCGCGGGAGCCAGGCACCGGAGGTTTCACACCGACATTGAACATAAATGGCAAGGGCTGAAGCAAACTTCGTACAACGAGAGCATCTTTATGTATATGTTTGGAGCAAAAACATGTTACGGAGCTCTGCGCCTTGATATTTTACTGCTAAATTTTTCTATACATATTATCGGTGCTCTGCACCTTACTTTTCATTGCAAACTTCGCATAACGAGCCGGTGTATGTTAAAAAAATTGTACTTTTATCGCATAGAAAATTACAGACTAAGCATATCTGATGCCTCACCTTCCTGCACTAATACTGGATTTAGCAATAATTTTAGGGGCTGCCGCTGTGGTAACACTGCTGTTTAAGAAACTTAAACAGCCGGTGGTATTGGGATATATCATAGCCGGAGTGCTGGTTGGCCCCAAAATCAGGCTGTTTGGTTCTTTCGTTGAAACGGAAAGCATACAAACCTGGGCTGATATCGGTGTTATTTTCCTGTTGTTCGGCCTGGGGCTGGAATTCAGTTTCAAAAAACTTCTGAAAGTTGGTACTTCAAGCCTGATCACGGCGGTTATCGAAGTGTTGCTAACACTGCTAACGGGTTTTTGGCTTGGCAAATTACTGGGATGGGGCACCATGGACAGCCTTTTCCTGGGAGGTATCCTTTCCATTGCATCCACTACCATTATTATTCGTGCGTTTAATGAGCTGGGACTGAAAAATCAAAAATTTGCCGGTGTTGTCAAAGGAGTTTTGGTAATTGAGGACATGGTGGCGGTGTTGTTGCTGGCGCTGCTATCCACGGTGGCTATGCGAAAATCGGTGGCCGGAGGGGAAATGCTTTTTTCGGTGCTGAAACTTGCCTTTTTCATGGTGTTGTGGTTTGTGTCGGGCATATTTTTTCTGCCCACCATTTTGCATCATATACGAAAATTAATCAATGAGGAAACGTTACTGATCATTTCACTGGCCTTGTGTTTGTTAATGGTGGTGCTGGCGGCCTATACCGGATTTTCACCCGCTATGGGAGCTTTTATCATGGGTTCGATACTGGCCGAAACAACCAAAGGAGCTAAAATTGAGCACATTACCGAACCGGTAAAAAATCTTTTTGGCGCTATATTTTTTGTTTCTATTGGTATGTTGTTGGATTTGAATATATTGGGTGAAAATTTTCTGCCAATAGTTGCGGCTACCCTGGTGCTCTTGCTCGGGAAACCCCTTTTTGTGGCTGCCGGAGCTATAATTTCGGGTCAACCACTCAATATAGCCGTACGGTCGGGAATGAGCCTTTCGCAGATTGGGGAATTTTCATTTATCATCGCTACCCTGGGACTAACACTAAAAGTAACCAGCGGGTTTTTATATCCTATAGCGGTTGCCGTATCGGTGCTTACCACATTTTTTACTCCTTACATGATGCGTTTTTCGGAATCCGTTTACAGATTCTTTGCCGCTTCGCTGCCCGAAAAGTGGACTAAGGCTATCGATGAGTACAGTCTCAGCACCCGCGATATTTCTGAAATCAGCGACTGGAAAAAAGTGCTGCGTGCCAGTTTTTTGAGCATCACGGTTTTTTCTGTTATCATCATCACTATTATTATATTGAGTACCAGATATATAGAGCCGTTGTTTTACGCCTATAAATTCAGTCGTATTATTACCGTTGTGGTAACGCTTTTTGTGCTGTCGCCGTTTTTATGGGCGTTGGCTTTTAGAAGAACCAAACGGCAGGCTTATGCCAACGTGTGGCAGCGTGCCCAACACCGGGGGCCTTTGCTGGTATTGCTGATGTCGCGGATAGTGTTGGCGGTTATTTATGTGGGATTGTTGTTTTACCTGTTGTTTTCCACAGGCATAGCTATCATAGGTATGGTTGCCGCCTTGCTGATACTGGCAGTTTTTTCAAAAAAAATAAAGAAATTTTACCGAAAAATTGAAACAAGGTTTTTGATTAACCTTAATGAATGCAGTACCATTAAAAATGATGCCGATAATGTATTGACTACCTGGGATATACATATATGTTCCGTGGAGATAAAAGAGCATTCGTCGCTAGTGGGAAAAACCTTGTCGGAGGCAAAAATTCGCGAACAATTCGGCGTTAACGTGGTGATGATAGTCAGGGACGACCTGTATATTAATGTTCCTGATCGCGAAACACGCATTTTTCCGCACGATATACTTTCGGTGATAGGCACGGATGAACAGATAGAAAAGTTTAGCGGGTTTCTGGAAATTTCATCGGAAGATATAGCGGTGTTGACATCACGGCCCAAAGTGTCGCTGCATCATTTCACGGTGGGACCTAAGTCGGTGTTGCTGAATTTGAATATGCGCCAATCCAAAATCCGGGAAAAAACCCATAGTCTGGTAGTGGGCATTGAAAGAAGCGGTCAGCGCCTGTTAAATCCCGAACCGGATGAAATTATCAGGTTGAAGGATAAAATTTGGATAGTGGGCGATGAGCAGCGCATAAAAATATGCCTGCAGGAGTTTATCGGAGTCTGATATGTTACAGTGTTGTGTGGGTGCCGTCGCAGAAAGGCGGTTTTTTTGTGTGTTTGCATCCGCACAAATAAACTTTACCGGTTTCTGCAGCTTTGAATGCTAATGGCACGATGTTGCTTCCCTGATGGGAGCCATCGCAAAAAGGCTGGGTTTTACTTTTTCCGCAGGCACACCAGTAATATTCTTTTCCGGCTTCCACATTGACTGCATAAGGTCCTTTTTTTATATTTGCTTCCATATTTTATTTTGTTAGTGTTTTAAATATCAATGTATAATATTGTTTTTTTTGGGCTTGGGTTTATTTTATCATTTCCAGTTTCTTTAACCAGGCAGCCACTTCGTTGCCGGCATTTTTCACCTTGGAGCCTCTTATGGGGAGACCCTCCAGCAGGGTGGCCTGCGGACAAAGTTTTTTAATGTCCTCCATGCTGACACCCATGCCCGAGCCTTCATGTGTCATGAACGGGGCGATGGTTTTGCCGCTAAAATCATTTTCGGCCAAA
>DAOOWO010000072.1:0-9270 GCA_035371225.1 Bacteroidales bacterium
AAAAAAGTTATAACAGTGCTGTTTTCTTTATTCGTTTTCCGCTCATAGATTAAAGAATCATTCTCTATTCCTAACCCCGATAAATATAATTCTTCTGTTTCAATTCTGCTTCCATTTAATTCAATACCATAATAAAATGCCGTGCCATTTTGAATAAATTCAATTGCAAATATTTGGGTTTTATTATCCTCTGAACTGTTAAATTTAAATCTGGAATCTTTTAATCTAAAGGGTATTTTTTCTCTAACGATTAGTTTTTTGAACAGTTCTAATGATTTAATAAGGTTTGATTTACCTGCTCCGTTTGCCCCATAAATTGAAGCCATTTTTAAAAGATTAAAATTACAATCGTTGTATTTGTGGTATTCAAGTGTTTTTAATCTTTTATTTGGTATCATGTTGAACTCTTTTCTTTCTCCAAAAGAAAATAAGTTTTCGATTACAAATCTAATTAACATCGCAATTCGTGTTTACGTGAATATTTCACGCAAATATATTAAAATTTCTCTAAAACCAAATAATTATTCAAGATAATTTGGTGTTTTATGTGAAAATTTCACGATATATGAGTGGTGGTGTTTTATTTAGTATGGCGCCCAACTCTGATATTATTGCAATAATTTTGTGATATTAGTCATCTGATGACTATGTGACCAATAGCTCTTTCCCCGGGTCCCAGAAAAGTTTTTCAAAATGCTGTATCTGGTCATCAATCACAACAACGCCTTCATTTTCTAAAAGTTGTTGCATTAGTGTGGTGCCGCCAAAATGATGTTTACCTGTGAGAATGCCCTGACGGTTTACCACCCGGTGTGCCGGCACCTGTAATTTCTGATGGTGCGACTGGTTCATAGCCCAGCCCACCATACGGGCAGAACCTTTGCTGCCTAAATATTCGGCGACGGCTCCATAGGTTGTTACCCGTCCATAAGGTATTTGACGGGTTACGTCATATACCCTGGCAAAAAATGAAGCGTCTTCTTTAAATTTTTTCAAGTTGATTCAGACGAAATTGCAGGTAACAAATTTTTTTTCCTTCTTCCAGAAAACGTGATTCGTAAAAAGTCTTTATCATACTGGCTTCGCTATCGATAGCCGAGGAATACAAGTCAAAGGTGTGTGCAATCAGCAAATGTTTTTGTTGCTCGACAACTTCCAGTGTGTATTCAAATAAGCCTACGTTGTCAGTTTTCAGGTTGATTACCGCATCTTTTTTCAGGAATTGCTTGTATCTTTCGAGGAAGCGCGGGCTGGTGAGGCGTTTGTTTGCTCTAGCTTTTTGGGGCTGCGGGTCGGGAAAAGTTATCCAGATACCGCTGATTTCGTTTTTTCCAAAAAAAAGGTTTATCTGGTTGATATGTATACGTAAAAAACCAGTGTTTGCCAGGTTTTCTTCCAGGGCTGTTTTGGCGCCCCTCCACATACTGGCACCTTTGATGTCGATACCGATATAATTATTTTCGGGATACATACGCGATAGTCCCACGGTATACTCGCCTTTGCCGCAGCCAAGTTCGAGAAATAAAGGATGGTTATTGCCGAAAAAATCTGAAGACCATTTGTTCTTTAGATGAAAATCCTCCGTAAGATTATAATACGGCAACTGAACAAAATTTTTAAAAGTACCGGTTTCGGCAAATCGTTCTAATTTATTCTTTCCCACAAAAAATCTATATTTTTAACAGCCAGGCATCAGGGTTTTCATTGGATTGTATTGCAGACAATCTTTCATTGGCGGCCGCTTCGGTATCAAAACAGTCGATGTAAACTTTATAAAGTCCGTTGCCTGTCGGCTCCAGGATATTTGCATTGGCATAACCCTTGCTTATCAGCCGTGCTTTATAATTTTCGGCAAGATCTTTTACCCGGTTGCAACTTCCAATAATAAAGAATTTACAGGGCGCGACAGGGGCGGCAGGAGTCGTGATGGCGGGCTCTGTGCCTGGCAATACTGCTGCCGATGAAACTACAAGGGGGGATTCTTCTGAAATAAAGTCAGTAAAGACGGGATAAAGGGTTTTTTGTTCCGGTTTGAAAATACTTTTGCTGTGTTCTATATCAAGGGTATTTTCATACACATCAGGAATAAGGTAATTAATTTTATTTTCCTGTTTTACAGCAATAGCAATTTTTTTGCTGTTGCCCGAAAAAATGGAAGTGATATTTGCGTAGTTATCCGATGCTTCGCTGATAGGCCCCAGGTTGATAAACCCCCACACAAAAATGGCGGCAGCAGGTACGGATATCATGGCTACTTTGGCCCACACCCCCGTTGATTTTGAATTATCATGAGGGATTTTTTTCCCGGTGAGAGCCTTTTCAATACGTTTTTCATATCCCTCACGCTGTATGGCAGGAGAAATAAAGGTGTTCAGGCCAAATGACGATAGCAGCATATTTTGTTCGGCATCCTGCTGAAAATTGTAGAAGTTGTTGGCATCCCTGAAAATTGTACCTACATGAAGAATATCTAACTTTCCCTGATATTTCAATTGTTGCAGGCTTTGTTCAACAAAAATTTCAATCATGCCAAGCGCTGCGGCAAATGAAATGTTTTCTTTTTGAGCAATATAGTCTGCCAGCAGGCCGTCGTTATGTTTTAAAGCCGAATTAAATAAGATGTCTTTTTTGGGCGGAGAAAAGTTGTTGATTACCGGCTGTATATGGGCAGGGACGTGCGTGGCGATAAACCCGCCAAAACCGGGAACAATCACGCAATCGTGCTGAAGCAACAGTTCGCTGATATATTGAAGTACTTTCATTTACTTAGCTTTCAGAAGCTGCCAATTAGTGATGCTAAATTACGAAAAAAAACATCATCAGTCGGCGAAATTATTAAATTTTAACAAGTCCTCCGGTGCGTCAACAGAATAGCTTTCGTGACAGGTTTCACGGGTAAAAATGTGGTACCCATTTTCGAGCCAGCGCAATTGTTCGAGCGATTCGGCTGTTTCCAGCGGACAAGGTTGTAACGCAGTAATGGCCTTTAAGGTTACAGTGCGGTAGGCATAAATTCCGATGTGTTTATAGAACGTGTTGAATTGCAGCCATTGAGCATTTTCTTTTCCTCTGACAAAAGGTATTTGCGCCCGTGAAAAATATAAGGCCTGTCCATTTTTGGCCGTAACCACTTTGATGGTGTTGGGGCTGTTGAGTTCTTCCCCTGAATTTAGTTTTTTTATCAGGGTGGCAATTTCTATATCGGGATTGGTGAAACAGGAGGCAAGCAGGTCTATTTGGTCGGGCTGTATGTATGGTTCGTCGCCCTGGATATTAATGGCCACATCGAAGAATTTGTTTTCTGTCTCCAGTTTTCGAACTACTTCGTGGCAGCGTTCTGTGCCGGTTCGATGCGTGTCGGAGGTCATCATGGCCTGGCCGCCAAAACCAAGCACATGGTCAAAGATGCGCTGGTCGTCAGTTGCCACATATACATCTGTCAGGTCCGATGATTTTGCTGCCTGTTCATATACTCTCCTGATCATTGTTTTTCCGTTGATTTCCACCAGGGGCTTTCCGGGAAAACGGGTGGAGGCAAAGCGGGCGGGGATGATGCCGATGATGTTCATCAGGATTTACTTAAATAAGCCGTAGAGCTCGCCGTTGATGTTGTCGATAAATTTTTCGAGATCGGCAGAATTGTTGGCAAAATCCTTATCATCAACATCCACGATGAGCAATTTCCCGATATTGTAAGACGATATCCAGGCTTCGTAGCGTTCGTTAAGTCTGGTAAGATAATCAATGCGTATGGAGTTTTCATAATCGCGGCCACGTTTTTGAATCTGGCGCACCAGGGTAGGTACTTCAGCTCTAAGGTACACGAGCAAATCAGGTGGTTTCAGAAAGGCGGCCATCAGCTCAAAAAGTGAACTGTAGTTTTCAAAATCCCGGGTGTTCATCAGCCCCATAGCATGCAGGTTGGGAGCAAATATGTAAGCATCTTCGTATATGGTTCTGTCCTGTATAACGGTTTTTCCGCTTTCCCTGATTTTAAGAACCTGGCGGAAACGGCTGTTCAGAAAATATACCTGCAGGTTGAACGACCAACGCTGCATGTCTTCATAAAAACTGTTCAGGTATGGATTGGTGTCAACATCTTCGTAATGGGCTTCCCATTTAAAATGTTTGGCCAGAATGCCTGTCAGCGTTGTTTTTCCCGACCCGATATTTCCGGCAATAGCTATATGCATGATAAATAGAGGTTAAAAGTGTTATTAAAAACAGGTGAATTATTCAATAAAAATCAATGAATAAAAGTAGTTTTTTTTTTCAAAAGGAAGACAAAAAAATAAAAAAAATATTTTTAAAGAAGTTTAATACTTTTGTGTGATAAAATGAGCATTGTTTCCATACTATTAATTGCTGTTCCGCTAGCCATAGCCCCAGGTGTTGGCCTGTGTGTATTCATTTATTTCAAAGATAAATTTGAGAAAGAACCCTTTCGGCTGTTAAAAAACAGTTTTTTGCTGGGGGCACTGAGTATTCTTCCGGCTATGATAATCGAGGTGATAATTACCAAATTGGGTGTAGACGAAAATCAGGGCCTGCTGACTACTCTGATTTATGCTTTTTTGGTGGTGGCTTTTACCGAGGAGGGCTGCAAATATTTTGTACTGAGAAAATATATTTTTTCCAAACCCGAGTTTAATGAACCTTTCGACGGTATAGTCTATTCGATGATGATTTCAATGGGGTTTGCCACGGTGGAAAACCTAATATATGTGGTGGGTTCTGGCTTGGGTACGGCAGTATTGCGTATGTTTACGGCTGTCCCCCTGCATGCAGTATGTGCAATCATTTTGGGATACTATGCAGGGAAGGCGAAATACTCCCGCATAAAGACCGGTAATATTGTTTTGGGGATTTTCTTTGCGGTGTTCATTCATGGACTTTACGATTTTTTTCTTTTTCAGAAGAACATACCTGCATTGGCGTTATTGTCTTTTGTGGCGTTAGGGGTATCCATAGGCTTGTCGTTTGTTGCCATCAACAAACATCAGAAAAATTCTCCTTTCCGTGATGGATTGTCCAAGGGGATGGTGTTTGCGGAGCAGGATAATCCTCCAGATAATAATTAGGCAAGACAATACATTTTGCCGGGCAGGTTTTTAACGATACCTTCAAATTCTAAATTAAGCAGTGCGGCAGCCACCAGGCTTGTAGTGGTCTGCAGTTCAATGCATAGAGTATCTACGCTTACCTGCGTATGCTGTTCAAGGAGTTTTACGATGGCTTCTTCATCGGGCGTCAGGTTCACAAAAAGTTTTCTTTGAACAAGCGGTTTTTTTTGTTTTTCCGTATCCCATCCCATCAGGTATTTAATATCATCTGCCGATTGGATGAGGGCGGCCTTATTTGTTTTTATAAAATGGTTGCATCCTTCGGAATACAGGTCTGTAATTTTGCCGGGCACGGCAAAAACGTCGCGGTTGTATGAGTTAGCTATGTCGGCAGTAATCAGTGCGCCGCCTTTTTTTGCGGCTTCAATCACCAGCGTGGCATCCGAAAGCCCGGCAATGATACGGTTTCTTTTGGGAAAGTTTTCCCTGTCGGGGTTGGTTTCGCTGATGTAATCCGTGAGCAGACCGCCTTTTTCCAGCATCTTTAGCGCCAGATTCCGGTTTACGGCGGGATATATCCTGTCGAGCCCGTGTGCCAGCACGCCTATGGTTCCCATATTGTTTCGGACGGCTTCTTTGTGTGCACAGGTGTCAATTCCATGAGCCAGGCCGCTGACTATAAGTACCTCGCTGTCGGCCAGGCCTTCCACAATTTTTTTACAACATTCTTTGCCGTACTCGGTAGCACTGCGCGTGCCTACTATACTGATTATTTTGGGGCTGTTTAAATCGGCATTGCCCTTATGATAAATCATCATGGGAGCATCAACGCAATTTTTCAGCCGGCGCGGGTAGGTTTCTTCTGTAAAGAAATAACATTTGATATTATATTTTTCAATGAAAGCAATCTCTTGTTCAGCACGTTTCAAGGCGTTGGCCCTGCCATTAATAATTGATGAGGCTAAAGTTTCGCGGATGCCCGGAATTTTCATCAAATGTTGTTTCTTGTCGCTGAAAACACCTTCTATACCGCCACAATACGCTATCAGCTTTTTGCCGGTAATATCTCCTATTCCCGGTATAAGTGTAACCGCTATCTGATATAATATCATGATAATAGGTTTAGAAATGATTGAAAAAGAACGTAAAACTAATAAAATAATCAGAAAATATATCTTTTTTTGAAAAATGTTTGAAAATTCAAAAATGG
This sequence comes from Bacteroidales bacterium, assembly GCA_035371225.1. GTDB lineage: Bacteria > Bacteroidota > Bacteroidia > Bacteroidales > CAIWKO01 > CAIWKO01. The sequence continues at coordinate 6,274 of DAOOWO010000072.1, forward strand.
TGTATTTTTTTAAATAATTATATGTCAATTAATTACAGATGGATTGAACAATATCAAAGCGAATGATAAAAATTTATTGTATAAATTTGTATCCGAAAAAATTTTTAAAAACTTTTTTATGATAAAAAGATACTTTTTACTAACCATTGTATTCCTGTGTGCGGCGGTTTCGGTTTTTTCACAGGAAGCTACCGTAAAAGGAGTTATTTATAATAGCACCACCAAAGAAACGATACCTGGCGTAAGTGTGATGACGAGTGATAAAACAGGGGTAAGTTCCGGATTAGATGGATCATTTACCGTTAAGGTACATACGGGTAAGGCTGTTCGTGTAGTGTTCAAAATACTTGGTTATGCCAATGTTACCAAATTGCTGGATGTCAAACCGGGCGAAACCAAAATCATCAGTGTCGAGATGAATGAGCAGGCTACAGCCATTGAGGGCGTGGTTGTGAGCGCGGGTAAGTTTGAACAGAAATTTTCGGATGTTACCATTTCGATGGATGTGCTGAAACCTAATCAGATAGAAAACAGAAATACCAACAATATCACGAGTTCGTTAAATAAAGTTTCGGGTGTCGATATTAATGATAATCAGCCCAGTATTCGTGGCGGCAGCGGATATAGCTACGGAGCGGGGAGCCGTGTCATGGTGCTGGTTGACGATTTGCCGATGCTTTCGCCGGATGGCGGAGATTCAAAGTGGAATTACCTGCCTCTTGAAAATCTGTCACAGGTTGAAATTATCAAAGGAGCATCTTCAGCTTTGTTTGGTTCGTCGGCATTAAACGGGGTTATTAACCTGCGGACAGCCTATCCAAAATCAAAACCGGAAACAAAGATTTCTGTGAACAGCGGATTATATCTCAATCCCAAAAACCGCAGCGCGGCCTGGTGGTATAACGATGACCCTTTATACACCAATACAGTGGTGGGGAAAATTGTTAACCCCTTATCTATGTTTGGAGTAAAAAACCCGGGATTTGGAGGTATTAACTTCTCTCATTCCCGTCAAATAGGACAATTTGACCTTGTGGTTGGAGGTAACTTATTTGAAAATCAGGGTTTTCGTCAAGACGAGGGAGAAGCCAGAACCAGGGCCAATATCAATTTCAGGTACCGGGCCAAAAAAATCGAGGGCCTTTCAGTGGGCTTCAATGCAAATTACATGTATCAGGACAAGAAGAACTTTTTCTTATGGCGGGACTCTGATTCAGGAATTTACCGTCAGAACAATCCGGCAGTGCCTGTTACCGGATATCGGGTTAATGTAGATCCGTATTTTATGTTTTTCAATAAACGGGGCAGCCGGTACACTCTTAAAACAAGGTATTACAGACAAACCAACCATAATGCGACCGACAGCACCATGAATAATGATTCCGATGTGCTTTATGCCGATTATCAATATCAGCATAAATTTAAGGATAAGTATAATCTCACAGCCGGTGCTATGGGAAGCTTCAGCAAATCCACCGCACTATTGTATCAAACCAATCATCATGCTACCAATTTTGCTATGTACATTCAGTTTGATGCTAAGGTGTGGAACAGGGTTTCGTTTTCGCTTGGCTTGAGAGGCGAGTATGCCCGCATCGATAAAGATGAAACGGAATCTTCGTTCTCGATAAAAACCAAAAAAGACACGCTTATCATCCCCATAGAGCCTGTGCTGCGTGCCGGCATAAACGTACAGGCGGCAGAATATACCTTTGTCAGGGCCTCTTTTGGACAGGGATACCGTTTCCCGTCGATAGCTGAAAAGTTTATCAGAACATCTATCGGAGGGCTGAATATTTTTCCCAACCCGGGTTTAGATGCCGAGTCGGGATGGAGTGCCGAAATAGGCCTGAAACAAGGGTTCAGGGTGGGTGCATGGTTAGGTTATGTGGATGTGGCTGGATTCTGGACACAATATAAAAATATGATGGAATTTACCTTTAATGATTATCGAAAGGATGGCCGGACAGATACCACATACACCGGTTATGAAGATTATATTCATAAATTTCTGGGTTTTAAATCCTTAAATGTGGGCCATGCAAGAATTGCCGGTGTTGATATTTCAATCATGGGCAAAGGATTGTTGTTCGGATTCCCGGCGAATCTCGGTCTGAGCTACATTTATACTGACCCGGTCAACCTTGATTATGACGCAACGGATACCAACAGCTTTAAAGTGTTAAAATACAGGAATTATCATACGGTAAAAGCTGATTTTGAAGTGCAGGTATCTTTTTTTACCCTTGGGCTTTCCTATATTTATAAAAGCCATATTGTCAATATTGACAAGGCTTTTGAAGGCGAACTCATCCCGGGGATTTCCAAGTCGAACCTCCTCCCGGGCATTAAACAATATCGTTCGGAACACGATAAAGGATATAATGTACTGGACCTGAGAATGCTTTTCGATATTAATAAACATCACAGGATAGGCCTATTTATAAATAACCTGTTTAATGCCGAATACATGACCCGGCCAGGATATATTGAAGCACCAATTAACGTGGCTGTTCAATACCTGGTAAACTTCTGACATTAAGCGAATTTTATTGTCTGTCTTTTTCTAATATCAATCAAAAATCATTTGTTGATTAGTCAATTAAGATTTTTTAACAAAAAAAATAAAGTTATACAATAAATATATATTGTTTCGAATTACTCATTATTCGTTGATAATCAATACTTTCATTTTGTTCGTGAGGAGATTTTTTAGCGACAAACATAATATGTTACTGATAATCAGTATATTAATTAAGGTTGGTTTTGTCAATTATTTTGTATTTTTGCAGCCCGAAATTAATAGCGTCAAAATAAAAGTATACTGATGAAAAAAATACTACTTTTCCATTTTGTTTTTTTAAGTTGTACATTACTGTCGTTAGCACAACAGGCAACGATAAAAGGCACGATATTTAACGGAAAATCTAAGGAGACCCTTCGGGGGGTTAATGTTATCCTGGATGAAAAAACCGGCGTAGCATCGGATATTGACGG
>DAOOWO010000073.1:0-9140 GCA_035371225.1 Bacteroidales bacterium
CTTACGTTGTCAGAGATGCCGGATGGATGCCCTATTACGATCTCAAATGCGATGATATCAGCCAGCCCATCACGCTGAATTATAGGGCAAAGGCTTATAACAACACAGGGGTTGACTGGAATGATGTTTCACTGGTTCTGTCCACAACAGACCCTTCCCTAAATATCTCCGTACCAGAGATAAAGACATGGTATCTAACAAATTACGTAAGCCAGGTCAACTATGACAAATCAGGATGGTACAACCAGGCTGTTACTGATAATCTGGAAAATAAACCGACCCAAAAAGCGGATGGAAAAATGCAACAACAATCTGTGAAAACAAAGCAAATTGAAGTCCCCGAATTAAGTTTCGATTTTAACATTAAAAACTATTATACTCTTCCTTCTGATGCACAGCCCTATATCATTGACATTGAAGAACACTCTGTCAAAGCGGGCTACCGGTATGTGTGTGTTCCTGTAGTTGAAAAAAGCGCTTTTCTAATGGCATGTATCAACGACTGGGAAGAATTGAACCTGGTAGAAGGTTATGCAAATGTTTATCTCAACGGAACCTATGTTGGACAATCATACATCAATCCCAACGAAATTGCCGACACTCTTCAAATTTCACTTGGCCGCGACAGCCGGATTCAAGTGGAACGGGTTAAACTGAAAGACTACAGCAGCAAAACATTGATAGGAAACAAACGCAAGGCAACTTATGTTTATGAACTTTCAGTGAAAAACAACCGCACGTCACCAGTAAATATTGAAATACAGGATCAGATACCCGTAAGTAACAGTCAGGAAATAGAAATTACTGTCGATGATGTTTCGGCGGCAGAACACAATCCTCTGACAGGTTTCCTTAAATGGAACTATACTATTGAAACGGGAAAAGTTCTATCCCTAAAAGTTGGGTACACTGTTAAGTATCCCAAAAGCTATTCCATACCCATGAAGAAAATGAGGGCGCTGGAATGCCCGAGCTTCTGAAGAGATAAAACAATTTATATATGCTTACTGTAAAAACCTTTCAATTCAACGATTTTGGCGTGAACACCTATGTTCTGGCCAATGAAAACAAGCAATGCATAGTCATTGATCCGGGTTGCTATACCAGCGCCGAGCAAAAATCTTTTGACGATTTTATCGAAACATCCCAGTACAAAATCGAAAAAATTCTTATCACCCACTGCCATATCGACCACATTCTGGGAGTAGCACATCTGGAAGATAAATTTGGTGTAGGGGCATGGATACACCCTGCCGGTAAAGAATTTCTGAGAGCCTCGGTGGGATATGCATCCGTTTTTGGTTTTGACCTCGACCGGGTGATTAGCCCTGCAGGCTTTGTTAATGAAGGAGAACAGATATTTTTGGGCTCCGATAAAATTGATGTCCTTTACACCCCCGGTCATGCCGAAGGTAGCGTATGCTATGTGATTCATGGGCAAAAAATAGTGTTTTCAGGTGATGTATTATTTCAGGGGAGCATTGGCCGCACCGACCTTCCTACGGGCGATTACGACCTTCTTTTTAAGAGTATCAGAGAAAAACTGTTGGCATTGGAAAACGATTTCACGGTGTATTGCGGACATGGGCCTACAACAAACATAGGATACGAAAAAAAGAATAATCCCTACTTATTATAATGGCTGTGAACATGTGTCGAAAAGTCGCTCGGGCAATGGGAATGATGTTGCTGCTAACAATTTCCGCAACGGGACAAAACTTTTTCAGAGGGGTACTGCTCAGCCGGCAGGACTCCACGGTTATACCCTTTGCCATAGTAAAACTGGCCGAAACCGGCAACTATGCGGAAACTGACAGCAAGGGCGAGTTTATGTTCGAAATTCCTTCAGGCAAAACGCTGTTGCATCTGGAAATATCTACTTTTGGGCTGCGCGAAACCATAGGTCATCAACCTGCTTTTAAAGGAACAGAAAAAATATATGTTAATCAAACCCCGCTTGTGCTAAATTCTGTTGAGGTAGAGGGACTTAACGCCGAAGAGATCGTAAAAAAGGCTGTTTTGCAAATCCCCGAAAACTATACTGATTCAAGTTTTGCAGCCTTTTCTTTTTACCGGCAATACGAAAAAATCAATGGCGAATTTAAAAACCTGATTGAAGTTCAGGCTGTTGTCTCGTTTATCATAAATTCTGTAAAAAACTATAAATCGGCGGAATATGGTTTTGCTATTGAGCACATGAGAAAAAGCAACCACACCTATATCATTGATGACCTGCAATATGACGATTATGATTTTTCTGCTTTGCTTCATCAAAATCCAGTTTATCATCTGGCTGAAAGTTCATTGAATCCCAATGCATTCAGTTTTTACGAATTCAGTTTTGATACCCTCGCTGAGCAAACCGATGATTACACAATCAACTATAAATGCGCCGATTTCTCCAGTGAAATGCACGGAGTAAGTAACCTCAGAGAAGTTGGATGGCAAGGTGAAAGCCGCGAAGAAGGAGTTTTTATCATCGACAGGAAAACTTTTGCTTTTAAAAAAATCGAAAGAAAAGCTTATCGAAACCCTTGGTATCATTATCCAAAGAACAATAATTTTTTACTGCCATCCAAACGCTATTACGAAGAATTTGTGAACGGACACCTGGTGGTTGAGTATCAGCAACAAAAAGACAGGTGGTTCCCCGCAAGCTTGTGTTACAACTATACCAATGTATTTTATAAATCAGCAACGGCAGACAAGGAATTTACCATCACAGATGTTTTTGAGTGGCACTGCGACAGCGTTTCTCATTTTATCCCGCAACCACTGGCCGATAAGTTTTACAAAGACTCTCCCCTGCCTCTGCATAAATACACATACAACGGCACCCACTGGAAGAAACCTTCGCCGCCTTTTTATTTTTTCACCAGAGAATCTGTTTATAAAGACCTTGAAAAACTAAACCCGCTTGAGGACCAGTTTATAAAAAATGGACAATAATCTGTTTCTTTTCACTCATTGACAGAAAAACAAAAAATCAATCAGCAGTGGCATTCACCTGATAACCCCGCTCATCTCTTTTCTCTATATAATTGATAAACGAGCGGTTTACTATTTTGTTCCCGCCAGGGGTTGGATAATCTCCCGAAAAATACCAGTCGCCGGTATTATCAGGGCAAGCAGCATGAAGATCGTTCACCGACTGAAAAATAATCTGCACCCGTGCACTGATATCTTCAGGCACAAGCAATTGTGTTATTTTTTCGGCAATACGTTCCGGGGTAAAAGGCTCATAAATTTCCTTCACGTAGTTGACCATATTTTCTTTCGGCAGGTGCTCCTGGGCTTTGCATTTTTTGTACACATGGTTGATAACATCGTCCTGTTTGGTTTCGTGCAACAGCGCAATGGCGGCTCTGAAGGCAATAAAATCATTTAATTTTGCCATATCAATGCCGTAGCAGTCGGGATAACGAATCTGCGGCGCCGAAGAGGCTATGATGATTCTTTTAGGATTCAGTCGGTCAAGCATGCGGATAATACTCTCCCGCAGGGTAGTGCCCCGCACAATAGAATCGTCTATTACCACAATAGTATCCGAAAAATCCTTGATAATTCCATAAGAAACATCATACACATGGGCCACCAGGTCGTCGCGGTCTTTATCCTGCGTAATAAACGTACGGAGTTTCATATCTTTCACGGCCACTTTTTCAAAACGGGGATGAAAGGCCAGTATCTTTTCCAGCTCTTTGGCTGTGATATCTTTTCCGGCCTGCAATATCCGGTCTTTTTTCACGCTGTCACAAAACTTTTCCAAAGCGCCCATCATGCCATAATACGCAACTGCAGCCGTATTCGGAATATATGAGAACACCGTATTTTCAATATCATAATCAATAGCTTTCAGGATGGAAGGCACCAGGAAACTGCCAAGTTTTTTGCGTTCGAGATAGATGTCCTTGTCGGTGCCTCTCGAAAAATATATGCGTTCAAAGGAACACGACATCTTTTTTACCGGCTGGGCAAACTGCGAAAGCCGGTAGCTGCCGTCTTTTTTCACTATTAATGCATTACCCGGCAGAATTTCTTTAATCTTTTCGATGGCTACATTAAAAGTAGTCATGATGGCCGGGCGTTCCGACGCAACAACCACTACTTCATCATCGGCATAATAATAAGCAGGTCGGATACCTGCCGGATCACGCATAACAAATGCATCGCCGTGGCCCATCATGCCTGCCAGCACAAAACCGCCGTCCCAATCCCGGGCAGAGCGGGTAAGTATGCGTTGGACATCAAGATGCTGAGCAATCAATGCCGATACATCCTTCTTGCTGACACCTTGTATTTTATATGATTGATAAAGATCTTCGTTCTCCTGGTCAAGAAAATGGCCTATCTTCTCGAGAATGGTAACGGTATCGGTAGTTTCTACCGGGTGCTGGCCAAGACTGATCAGCTTGTTGAACAGCTCGTCCACATTGGTGAGGTTGAAATTTCCAGCCAACACGATATTTTTGGTTTCCCAACTGTTTTCCCTGATAAAAGGATGGCAGGTTTCGATGCTGTTTTTTCCAAAAGTGCCATAGCGCAGATGACCAAGGTACAGTTCCCCGACAAAGTCGGCGTGATGTTTCAGCCAGTTTACATCGCTGTACAGCGAAGGTTTTGTTTTCTTTAATTCCTTCAGTGCGGTATAAGCCGGAGAAAATACATCCGTAATAGGTTTGGAAGAGTTGGAACGTATGCGGTTGATAAAACGCATGCCCGGCTCCAAATCTAGTTTTATACAAGCAATCCCTGCACCGTCCTGCCCGCGGTTGTGCTGTTTTTCCATCATCAGCATCAGTTTGTTCAGGCCGTAAAGGGGAGTATTATATTTTGAACGGTAATATTCGAGGGGATGCAATAATCGGATAAAGGCAATACCGCATTCGTGTTTTATCTGCTCACTCATACCGATGTTTTTTTTACAAAATTATTGTTTTGCAAGCAATTATTTCAATTTCCGCAGATGATTTATCAACAAAAGGAAGACTTAACCTCAGAAGTTTTTATTGTCGAAATTCACGGGGCGGTTTTCCTGGTTATATTTCTGGCAATCAGTCTCTACCGAAAGTTCTTTGGCAGGTCTTGAAAATCTATCCGAGGGAAGAATGTGCAGGGACTTATCGGCATACACCTTTTTCATATACAAAGCCCATATCGGAAGCGACATGTTGGCGCCCTGCCCGAGCGAAGTGCTGCGGAAGTGAATGCTGCGGTCTTCGCAGCCTACCCAAATACCCGTGGTAAGGTTGGGAACAAAGCCCATAAACCAACCGTCGGAGTTATTATCCGTGGTTCCGGTTTTGCCGGCTATCTGATTGGTAAGCGCATACTTGCCCCGCAGCCGTGCGCCGGTGCCACTTTCCACCACGCCCTGCATCAGGCTGGTCATGAGGTAGGCCGTTTCTTCACTCATGGCTTCCTGTGTCTTTGGAACAAATGTAGCCAGGGTATTGCCATATTTATCTTCAATACGGGTAACAAATATCGGTTCAATATAAACGCCTTTGTTGGCAAAGGAATTTATAGCTCCCACCATCTCATAAAGAGACAGGTCAGGTGTTCCCAGACAAATCGCATATACTTCGGGGATATCACTTTTAACGCCCATTTTACGGGCTACTTTTACCACAGGGCCGGGAGAATACCTTTTGATTAAAAAAGCCGATATCCAGTTAATGGAGTTGGCCAGGGCTTCTTTGAGGGTCACCATTTCTCCTTCCTTGTATTCGCCGGAATTGCGCGGTTCCCACTTCTGGCCGTTATCCAAATCGAAAGTTACAGGCACATTGGGAACTTTGGTACAGGGCGAAAACTCGCCTTCCTGCATGGCAACCGTATACACAAAGGGTTTAAAAGTGGAGCCTACCTGCCGTTTGGCCAAACAAACGTGATCGTACTGAAAATATTTGTAATTGATACCACCCACATATGCCCTGACATATCCGGTCTGGGGCTCAACAGACATCAGCCCTGCCAGTAAAAACCATTTATAATATTTCACGGAGTCCAGCGGTGTCATCACTGTGTCTTTGTCACCCCCCCAGGCAAAAACCTTCATATTGACAGGGGTGTTGAATATCTTCATAATCTTGTCGTCGGGGATGCCTTCTTTCTTTAAATTTTGATAGCGGTCCGAACGATAAACTCCCTGCATGATCATCTTATCAATTTGCTCGTTGGTAACACGCCAGTCATAAGGTGCCCTTTTAACACCTTTCCAGTGCCTGTAAAAGTCTTTCTGCAGTTCTTTACCCAGGTGCTCGCTGACGGCTTCCTCGGCATAGCGTTGCATTTTAGAATTGATGGTGGTATAAATACGCAATCCGTCCTTAAAGATGTTGTATGGAGTTCCGTCTGCTTTCAGGTTTTTGTTGCACCACCCATAGACAGGATTGTTTTCCCACTGGTCCAGGTCTTCTTTATATATTTTCTTATCAACATAATTCTCTTCTTCGGGTTTATTCCTTGTGAGCAAAATTCTCAGGTATTCCCTGAAATAGGTAGCCATACCCACAGTGTGATCCTGAATACGAAACCGCGACATATCTATTGGCAAAACCCTCACCGAGTCGTATTGTTGCTGACTGATAAAGCCGTTAATCTTCATTTGTTTCAATACCACTTCGCGTCTTTTCATGGCATTTTCAGGGTTTCTGACCGGGCTGTAACGGGTTGGAGCTTTTAACAAGCCTATGAGCATGGCAGATTCCTGAATGTTGAGTGAATCAGGGGTTTTATCAAAATAGGTGCGCGCAGCAGAATTTATCCCATACGATTGATTGCCGAAATCCACTGTATTAAGGTACATGGCAATAATCTCCTGTTTGGTATAATTGTGTTCGAGTTTTACGGCAGTAACCCACTCTTTGAATTTGGTAATTGCCACTTTCAAAAAATTCTGGTGTGGATCGCGGGGAAAAAGGTTTTTTGCCAGTTGCTGGGTAATGGTGCTGCCGCCGCCGGCACCTCGGTTCCCGGTAATTACACCAATCATAACACGGAAAAGACTGCGGACATCGATGCCGGAATGTTCGGTAAAGCGTGCATCTTCGGTGGCGACCAAGGCGTTGACAATATTAGGTGAAAGGTCTTCAAAATGTATATTGGAACGATTTTCAATATAGTATTTCCCTAAAACCACCTGGTCGGAAGAATATATCTCAGACGCCAGATTGCTGCGTGGATTTTCTAGTTCTTCAAAAGTGGGCATAAAGCCGAAAGCGCCTATAGAAATCAAGGTAAACAAAACAACAACCACCCCGATTATTGAAAAATATATGATCCAGAGTCGTTTTAAGTGTTTTTGAAATTCGCTATTTACAGCATGTTTTGCCATTTTATTTTTCAGTTTCAAATTTTTCTATCCGGATACCAAAATCTTCTATTCCCTGCAGTTCCGGCTCGCGCATGGCCTGTTCAAATTCAAAAGAGTAATTGCCTGGCAATTTAAACCTGATGCCCCGGCGAAACAAAATTCGGTTATCCACCACTTTTCCGCGCTGTTTACCAAGCCATTTACCTGCATCATCGGCCAAACGACACTCAATGGTATCTATTGAATACATCCTGTTTGGATACAATGTTTTCAGAAAAAGAAAAATATTACTATAACGGTAATCAGAAGCATTGCGAATATTTATATAAAAATTATACAACTGGGTGGTATCAGTAATTGCCACAGAAAATTTCACCACATCGCTGCTCTTCCAAACAGAATTTTCAATTTTTTTATTCCTGTCGACCAGCACCCCCGGCCCGCAAGAAACGATGGTAAATACCAACAAAGAAAACAGCACAATGAGAAGAATCTTTTTCATTTTAATCATCAGCAAATTTAGAGAGGTCTTCCTCAAAATGTTCAAATTCTATTTTCTTCTCCTGTTTCTGGGCAAAATCTTCGAGTTTTTCGGGTATTATCCCTTTGGCGTTGTCTCTGATGATTTTTTTAACCACATCAACGCTGATGGCGAGTATATTTGCCGGATCGTCCACATAAGAATACCACACAATTTTTTTTATCACATCAATTTTCTGGCATTGTGCGCTTCCTTTTTTTGTTTTGAGTACGGTGTCGGTATTCGGAAATTCTTTCAGGGCATCCACATAACAGTCGTATTCATAATTAAGGCAGCATTTCAGCTTAGAGCATTGTCCGGCAAGTTTCTGCGGGTTGATGGTCATTTGCTGAACACGGGCGGTATTGGTGGACACCGATTTAAAATCAAAGAGCCAACTGGAGCAACAAAGCTCTCTGCCGCAGGTTCCAATACCTCCCAGGCTGCTGGCTTCCTGCCGCACGCCAATCTGCCGCATCTCCACTCTGACACCAAACTGCTCGGCCAACACCTTGATAAGTTCCCTGAAATCAACCCTTTCCTCAGCAGTATAATAAAATGTAGCTTTGGTACCGTCGCCCTGATACTCAATATCGTTGACCTTCATGGACAAATGAAGGTTGCTGGTAATTTTTTTTGTCTTGTACAGGGTTTCGGTTTCGGGCGTTACCACACTCACCCATTTTTCGATATCAGAAGGCCTGGCCCGGCGATACACCTTTTTGATTTCGCGCGTTTCAAAATTCACGCGCTTCTTTTTCATTTGCAGGCGCGCAGCTTCTCCCATAAGGGTGATAATTCCAAGGTCGTGCCCGGGCGATGATTCTACTGCCACAATATCGCCCACCTTATAATCTGAATTTTCGGGAACCAAAAAGAAATCCTTTCGGCTATTCTTAAAACGCACTTCCACATAAGGAAAGGCCTGATAAATCTTGGGAGGATTAATATCTTTCAGCCAGTCGTAGGCATTGCGTTTGCAGCAGGAATGACTGTATATCTTATCGTTTTTCTGATGCGACTTAGGTTTGCTATCACAGCCCCGCGTAAGAAATTCGTTTTTTTCGTTTGTCATAGCATTTCATATTACCGCAAAGATAAATTATTTTGAGGGATATTTGCCAAAATTATGAACGCATAATATGATTAAGCCTGAACGACAAGTCCATAAACAGTACCTTGGGGTTGGCGTTGCGTTCAATATGATACAGTGCATTGTTAAACTCATCGGCAAAATATGGAATACGCTCAGCAGTCAATACGCCAGAAAAATCTTTAACAAATTTACTTTCTTCCTCCACC
>DAOOWO010000074.1:0-9118 GCA_035371225.1 Bacteroidales bacterium
GAATCGGCCTATTATCCCACCATGGCATTGTTTTTTAATACTCAATCTGCCGCGATGCGCGAAAAGTTTGATTTTTTCGACGATGGCAAATGGTATAATACTACCCTGGTTGGAGTCAATCTTTCCATCCCGATATGGAGTTCTGGAGGCAGGCATTATAAGGTCATGCAGGATAAGTACGCCCTTGAAAAGCACCGCATCACCCTGAAAGAAGCCGAAGATGGCCTGAAAATCGATATCAATAACTCTAAATCCTTACTTAAAACATACAGCGACCAATTTTATACAGACAAGAAAAACTACGACCTGGCCGTGATGATTTACGACAAAACTTATTCTAAATTCAAAGAGGGACTGGCTTCAGGCATGGATCTTAACCAGGCCTACCTTCAGATACTTTCGCAGCATGGCACTTACCTGAATACCATGTTGCAACTGCTGAACACTTATGCCAACCTGAGTAAAGCATTAAATACATTCTAACAAAATACTGAAAAGGAAATCCTATGAAAAGAACGATTTTATTGTTGAGCCTGATAATATTAGTAGCCTCGTGCAACAGCGGAGACAAAGCCTCCAGGCTTGAAAAACTAAAAAAACAACGCGATAAAATTACCCTCGAGATACAGGAGCTTGAAAAGCTGATAAGCATCGAATCAGGGAAAAAAGTTGTTCCGGTGGCTGTTACCGAAATAAAACCCGAAACCTTCCGCCATTATCTGGAAGTGCAGGGTAAAGTGGATGGAGACGACAATGTTTCGGTGAGTGCAAAAAATGTGGGAGTGATTACCAGCATTAACGTTAAGGAAGGACAGCGGGTAAGCAAGGGACAACTACTTGCCACACTCGATGCCCAGATATTGTACACCACGCTGCGCGATATGGAGACCCAACTGGAGTTTGTCAACGATTTGTATATACGGCAAAAAAACCTCTGGGACCAGAAAATAGGTTCGGAAGTGCAGTTTCTGACAGCCAAAAACAATAAGGAAAGCCTTGAAAACAAGATACAGGCCATGAAAGACCAGATAGCCTTATCCACCATTACCTCACCCATTGATGGTACGGTGGAAGAGATTTCGCTGAAAGTAGGGCAGGCTATTGCGCCGGGTTATCCCACTTTCAGGGTAGTGAATTTCGATCATCTTAAGATTGTTGCAGAGGTGGCCGAAGCTCATTCTGCAAAAGTTAAACAAGGCGACAGCGTAAGGATATTTTTTCCGGATTTTAATCAGGAAATTGACTCGAAACTTAGTTTCACCAGCAAGTATATCAATATGCTAAACCGCACCTTTGCAGTGGAAGCGGCAATACCTAACATCCACGGACGCGAACTGCGGGCCAATATGATTGCCGTGATAAAGATTAATGATTATGCCGCCAAAGATGCCATAGCGATTTCGGCCAACATGATTCACAAATCCATGAATGAGTATTATGTTTTTGTAGCTGAACAGGTCAATAACGAGATGGTGGCTCAAAAACGTGTGGTTACCACCGGCGTCACATACAATGGCAAAACTGAAATTATCAGCGGGCTTCAGGCCGGCGATAAGCTTATCACCACAGGATATAATAACCTGAACGGCGGCGAAAAAATAAAATTCTGATTGTTAGGATTAATACTTTCGAAATGAAAAAAGGCAAAATAAAAGAGTTTTTCGCGACAAGCTGGGCCATCGACAATAAATCCAGTATTTATGTGTTGGTTGCCCTGATCACGATACTCGGAATTTTTAATTACCGGTCGATGCCCAAGGAACAGCTTCCCGATGTGGTGATTCCCACCATCATGGTCAACACTATTTATCCAGGCACTTCTCCGGAAGATATGGAAAACCTGGTTACCCGACCTATAGAAAAACAGTTGAAAGCGGTTTCCAATGTCAAAAATGTCAGCAGTACCTCCATACAGGATTTTTCGAGTATCATCATAGAATTCAATACCAATATCGATCAGGCGGAAGCCAAACAAAAGGTGCGCGATGCCATCGACAAAGCAAAATCGTCATTGCCCAACGACCTTTATAAGGATCCCGACGTCTTACAGATTGATTTTGCGGAAATGCCCATTATGAACATACAGATATCGGGCAATTATGACCTGGAGCGGTTGAAAAAATTTGCCGAAATGGCGCAGGACAGGATAGAGTCGCTGAAAGAAATAACCCGTGTGGATATTGTGGGGGCGCTCGACCGCGAGATACAGGTTAATATTGATATGTATAAAATGCAGGTGGCGGGCATTTCGATGTACGATGTGGAAAAGGCTATATCATACGAGAATCATACGATCTCGGCCGGCGAAATCAGCATGGACGGGATGAAGCGCAATGTGCGTATTACCGGCGAATTCAAAGATATTGATGATATCAAAAACATCGTTATGGTATCTACCATCGGCGGAAAAATTTATCTCAAAGACATTGCAGAAGTCAAGGACGGATTCAAAGAGCAGGAAAGTTTTTCGCGCCTGAACGGACAGAATGTTATTACCCTGAGTGTGATTAAACGAGGCGGTGAAAACCTTATTGAAGCCTCCGACAAGATCACTGAGATTGTGGAAGACCTCAAAAAAAATGACTTTCCATCCGACCTGAAAGTAAGCTCCACGGGAGATATCTCCAAATATACCCGTAGTACCCTTGGAGAACTTAACAACACGATTATTTTCGGATTTATCCTGATCATGTTTTTGTTGATGTTTTTCATGGGATTTACCAATGCTTTTTTTGTTGGTATTTCGGTGCCCTTATCGGTTTTTGTTTCGTGCCTGATATTTCCGGGTATTGATTTTTCCATGAACATGATAGTGATGTTCGGGCTGGTATTTGCGCTGGGTATCATCGTTGATGATGCTATTGTAGTTATAGAAAACACTCACAGGCACCACCGCGATGAGCCCGATATTAAAAGGGCAGCCAAAGGGGCGGCCGGCGAGGTGTTTGTTCCTATTTTGTCAGGAACACTCACCACTCTGGCCCCTTTCTTTCCATTAATTTTCTGGCCGGGAATAGTCGGTGAGTTTATGTATTTTTTGCCGGTAACCTTGGTAATTGTGCTACTGGCATCGCTTTTTGTAGCCTATATCATAAACCCGGTTTTTGCCGTTACCTTTATGAAGCATGAGTTTGATGTCCCCATAAAACCCATAAATAAAAAGAGAACCATTATCTCGGGCACCATTACTGCTGTGCTGGCAGCCATTGCTTACCTGTTGCACTGGACAGGCATTGCCAATCTCATCATTTTTGCCTTCCTGATGTTGTTGTTTTATGATTTTGTGCTGAAACATGCCATAAAAAAATTCAGGGAGAAAACCTGGCCATGGGTTATTGAGAAATATGAAAAAATGCTTCGCACTGTGCTGTTAGGAAAACGGTCGTACTATGTGGTGGCCGGCACCGTTGTTTTGTTGCTCCTTACACTTGCAGTAATGGCATTATGGCCGCCCAAAATTGTGTTTTTTGCCGACAACGAACCAAACACCATCAGCGCGTCTATTACATTGCCTGTTGGAACTGACCAAAAAATTACCGATTCGGTTACAAAAATTGTGGAAAAACGTATCGGGGAGGCCATCGGCAAGGATAATCCCATAGTGGAATCGGTCATTGCCAATGTTACCAACGGGGTAGCCGGCGACAATTTCGATTTCGATCGTTTCCCTTCACCCAACAAAGGCAAGGTAACGGTCAACTTTGTAGAGTTCAGCCACCGCAATGGCGAAAAAACCAATCCTTATGTTGAAAAAATCAGGGATGCCGTAAAAGGTATTCCCGGCGCGCAGATCACCGTGGTGAAGAGTAAGTTGAGCCCGCCCACCGGAAAACCCGTGAATATTGAGGTAAGCAGTGATAACATCGTTTCATTGGTGGAAACGGCCAAGAAGTTCCGAAACCATATTGATTCGCTGCAGATACCCGGTATTGATGAGCTGAAATGGGATTTTGACGAAAACAAACCCGAGATACTGATAGATATTGACCGTGTGCGGGCCAACACCGAAGGCCTGTCCACCGGACAGATAGGCAGCGAGCTTCGCACCGCCATTTTTGGTAAAGAAGTTACCAAACTGAAAAAGGATGAAGACGAATTTCCTATTACGGTGAGAGTAACCGAAGAACAAAGAAAAAATTTCAACAAGATTCTCGACCAGAAGATTACCTACCGCGATATGACAACATTCTGGCCGCGCCAGGTGCCTTTGTCTTCGCTGGTAAATGTGGATTATACCAATTCCTACGGAGGTATAAAACGTAAGAACTTTAAAAGGGTGATCACGATATCTTCCGAGGTGTTGCCGGGTTATAATGCCAACGAAATTGTCCGGCGTATCTCCAACGAAGCAGAGCTTTTCAATAAAGATGAAAATGTGGAAATCAAGATGACTGGTGAAACAGAGTTTATGAAAGAGTCTATTAATTTTCTGTTACAATGCGGTATCATAGCCCTGGGACTGATTTTCTTTATTTTGATTACTCAGTTTAATTCTGTTTCCAAAACATTGATCATATTGGTAGAGGTGGTTTTCAGTGTCATAGGTGTATTGCTGGGCATTATCATCTTCAGGATGGAATTTTCCGTAATCATGACCGGTATCGGCATACTGGCCCTGGGAGGCATCGTGATCAGGAACGGCATATTGATAGTGGAGTTTGCCGATCTTCAGCGGTCGCGGGGAATGCGTACACGCGAAGCCATAGTGAAAGCCGGAAAGACGAGGATAACTCCGGTGCTGCTAACGGCTACTGCTACACTACTGGGATTGGTGCCGCTGGCTATCGGGATGAACTTTGATTTTATCACCTTGTTTACCGAATTCAATCCTCATATCTTTTTCGGCGGCGACAATGTGATGTTCTGGAGGAGTCTTTCATGGACTATCATCTTCGGACTGAGTTTTGCCACGATACTGACATTGGTGGTGGTCCCGGCCATGTACCTCATATTGGCCGAATGGTGGACAAAAAGATTAAGAGTCATATCCAACAAAAACTACCGGCGTTTCCAGAAAAGCAGGGCATAAAATATACTTGTGCGGGTTGGCTGGCTGAAAGGTGCCGGCCTGCATCATTCATCACGGTATAGCAACAATATGGCCGAATTGGGAACCAGATAAAATTTTTCTTTGTCGAATTCTATTTCGTAGGCTTGGTTTTGCAGATAAATGACCATATCGCCCTCTTTGGCCTGCAGCGGTAAGTATTTTACTTTTTTGTCAGACTCTTTCCAATGTTCCTCGTCTTCCTGCGGAAATGGAATAGGGTAGCCCGGGCCGGTTTTTATTACATAGCCGGTTTGTATATCTTCTTTTTCGGTTACCCCGGGAGGCAACAACAATCCTGTTTTGGTTCTGTCGCTGGACTTTGTTTTCTTTATCAGCACCCTGTCGCCGACAACTATGAGTTTTTTTATGTTACCCAGTTTGATATTCATCACAGTGTTTTTTACAAAATTATGAAACTATTTAAATGCCTGTTCGATAATTGAATTTATCTTTGCGAAAATAAAAACCGGCTTTTATGAAAAAAGCAATCGTATTTTTCTTTTGTATCCTGAACGCGCTGATGAGCGTTTGGGCTCAGGATTCGATTATTATGAACAACGGAAGACACTATAAGGGTAAGGTGGTTGCTTTCAACAAGGCAGAAACCGTATTGAGGTTTGAGGTGCAGAAAAAGAATAAAATAAAAACCAAAGACTTTCAGCGCGACGATATTTTTGCCATTTATTATAAGGATAGTGTCAGCAGGGTGTTATACACGCCCCTTGCAACCGAGGAAGACCCCATGACCGTGGAAGAGATGCAAAGTTTTGTGGCCGGCGAAAATCTGGCGCAGTACCGTTACCATGCTCCCTGGGCTTCGGCTATTGGCGCAGTTACAGGTGCGGGAATGTTTTATATCGGCATGTGGGGAGTGGCGGCGCCTGTTGCCTATGTGGGGGTTGTGTCAGCTATGCCGACACTGCCAAAGGCCAAAAAATATTTCCCTCCCGAAAAACTCAACGATGATTATTATGTGGACGGCTTTAAACAGATTGCGCGGCGCAAAAAGCTTATCAACGCCGCCATCGGCAGTGCCGCCAGCCTGCTGATATGCGGTACCATCACCGCTGTCCTGACATTTAAAAATTATAATGATTGAGTTGCCGTTTCGGATTTTTATCTTTTTTCATCCCATTTCAATTACTTCATTAGGGTAGGTCAGATTATCTGATACCCAAACATCACTGTGCTGTTTGGATAGAAATATTGTTTGGTGGTAGTGTTATTCCTGAGGGGTTATACCAAATTGAAATATTAAATAGTCCGATAGGACGTATTGATATTTCTTATTTGGTTATACCGATGGTTAAAATAAATAGTACAAACGAGTGAAGCGAAGTTTGGACTATATTATTTTTCAAATCGGTATTAATTGCACCAAATAGCAAAGATATGCTCCACACCAGAAGCTCGATATGCAAATTGAACCATAAACCAGCCAGGAAGGGCACTTTGATTTTCTTATTTGCCTGCTTTCTGCCTGTCAGCGGGTTTGTATGCCACATGGCATAAGACAAGGAATGTTGCTATACTTTCTTACCGTGGCAAAAATTATGGTGTTAGTAGAATGAAGATTGGCGTTTTAAAGTTAAGTTTCAAAACGTGGAAAATACCCTGTTTTTTGTTTTATTCCTGAAATGCGAAACGGATAGGAGACCTACCGGAATAAAATATATACACCAAAACTCTAAAACAGCAACTCCTATCCATTCTTTGTGTTGCATATCTGAGCCGAACCATCCAAACATCGGAATTAAAAAGCAACTCACAAAAAATATTCCATGGAAGAGCAAAAGTGCTTTGAGCCATTTGTCCCCTTTTGACCTTGCATCGATAGTTAATCCGGCAAAAAATGTCGAAAGAGCCATAAGGCCATATCCAAGCAAATCATAACTAAAGAATAACCCAAATTTTGAATAATCTAGTATCTGTGCTGCCTGCCCAGTCAAGCCATCATGTACTACTGCTGTTACTTGTGCAAAGTATACAGTCAAAATAAACATTGTGTATATAGCCGAGAATGCAACAGCAATATATCCTGCAACCTTCTTTTCCGGACTGCAGTAATGGCAAAATGCGCTCATCATAGGAACAAAACTAAATGCAATAAACATACATACAACATAACTGCCGTAATCTGTACCAAGTATCATACATAAAGAAAATCCAATAACGGCCAATACATTCATAATCGAGGCGTAAATACCAATTTTTCTGTTCATGTTGTTTTATTTTGTTTGTTTTTTAAAG
The DNA here is from genome assembly GCA_035371225.1 of Bacteroidales bacterium. Classification (GTDB taxonomy): domain Bacteria; phylum Bacteroidota; class Bacteroidia; order Bacteroidales; family CAIWKO01; genus CAIWKO01. The sequence goes on from DAOOWO010000074.1 coordinate 7,301, forward strand.
AATTTGGTTTAATGCTATTGAACAATGTTACACGTCATCCATCAAGTCTGATGTTTGATAGCGAAGCAACAGAATGAGTTTTTTTAATAATTGTAAAAACACATCTCGGTGTTTAAGTTTTGCCGGCGAAGGACTTGACTATTAAAGCGAGCGACAGTAAAGGGCCGAATGAAGTTTGACATCACTTATCTGAAACACTTGTCTATCCAATCACACAAGTCATTTATTACTTTATTGTCAAAAGGTCCTTCTGTTTTTATTTCCCCATTAATTCCTAAATGAGGAGCAAATCCATGTCCCAGGCCTTTATATATTATTACATTACTTTTTGGATTATTGGTTTTTTCTATCGCTTTTTTTACCAAATATGCTTGTTCTACGGGTGTTTCAACATCAATATCTCCGTGTAAAACCAAAATGGGTTGGGTTAATTTTAATATTCGCTGCGAATTTGGCTCATCGTTGAATAATTCTTTTACTCTTATTGCAGGGCGGTCGATTCCCAACATTTGGTCACCCGGCATATTTTCAATTGAATTAATCGTTTCAAGAAACTCCTTTTCACTGGGAAAAAAATGTCTCATCAAATCTTTAAATGAAGAACCGACTACTCCCATAAGAACCAATCCCACAACATCTTTTCTTTCTTCTGCAATTTTCGTTGCTAAGATTGTTCCTTCGCTCCATCCTATCAATATTATTTTTTTAATATTTCTTTCATTTTTTAAAAAATCAATTTCCGAATGTACGTCTTTTAGGATGTTAGAATATGAAGTTGTCTTGTAAATAGCAGAATCTACTTCTGTTATCGTTTTTTTTACTCCTCTTTTATTTACTCTTATTACGGAATATCCTCGTGAGGATAATGAATCTGCAATAACCTTATAATTTTTTATTTCTTTTCCGGTAGTTGTTTGGGGGATGCTGTCAATAAAAGCAGGCCAGGAGGCATCCATATCCAAAGGAGCCGAACCGTGTATCAGAACAATACCAGGTAAACCATTGTTGTCCTCTTCTGATGAATAGGAGATTATTCCTTCTATTACGCAACCATCGTGCGTTTTATAGGCTATTTTTTTTTCTGAAATTTTTTTAGAATGATTTTCTTTGGTATCCGAACACCCATAAATGCTGCCTAATATGTACAAAATAGCTAAGGGTAATATTTTTCTCATATCTGTTTTATTGTTGCTGTTTTATGGTTCATAACAAAGGGCTGCTGCTTTTCGCATTGCAATTTATACATTATTTCTCACTATTGTCCGGAAAAAAATGTTGTGTATCCGCCATGGCGAAATGATACCCCCCGTTGCCTTGTGTGTCGGTATTTAGTGGCGCTTTTATAAACATAGCAAAACTGTGAGATGCTCTCCCTACCGGCATAGTTTGCAGGGCAGCCTATTCAATTAGCGCGGTTGGGGCTTCTTTTCCTTCCTTAGTAATTTTTCAATTTGTCTGCACCTGGTAGCGAGGGTGCGTTAGCCTTTTTTTAATGGGTTTTGGCAAAGTGATTTTATTCAATTTGAAATTTCCAATGAAATGATGTTTCAGTTTCGCCAATTTTTATGAAGTTATTCTTTTGAAGCACTCTGATTGAAGCCGTATTTGTTTTGTCAGTGGATGCGGTGATTGACTTAACCAATGGCTGTGTTCTTGCCCAATTAATCATGCCTCCAACAAATTCGGTCATATATCCATTTCCTTGAAATTCATCATACGTTCCATAACCGATTTCAATTTCACCGTCTGCATTTGGTTCGCTAACTTTAGTGGTTCCCTGTCTTAGGACAGATTTTTTATGATTCTTAATTGATTTTT
>DAOOWO010000075.1:0-9089 GCA_035371225.1 Bacteroidales bacterium
TAGATTGCATTAATAGGCTTGAATAGATATATTTGTTCTCACAAAACCGATGAAAAATCTCATTGTCCCGTGGTGTAATTGGCAACACGTCTGACTCTGGATCAGAAGAGTTCAGGTTCGACCCCTGACAGGACAACAAAATCAAAGCTGCACGCAATGGCAGCTTTTTTTATGCTCAAACTTTACTGGTAAAACTTGAAAAAAGTACTTCTGTTATAGAAGTATTTTGAAGATTTTTTATACCTGCAATACTAATTACAATAAAGCTTTATCAGGTCATAGGCTTCTTTACAGCCATACTCGCCGGCTTTACTTAAATCCAGACAGCCGATGCTGCGGTTGCCCGAATAAATCTGAGCCACTCCCCTGCTATAATAAGCCCTTGCATTGTCGGAATCGTATTCCAAAACTTTGGTATAGTCTGCCACGGCTCCTTTATAATCCTGAATCTTCAGTTTGGCCTCGCCGCGGTAAAAATAATAATCCATCTCTCCGGGCAGGCTGTTTATGGCTTCGGTAAAATCAGCTTCCGCACCTCTGAAATCCTCCAGCAACATCTTGGCCCGCCCCCTGTAATAGTAAGCTTCAGGGTAACCTGACCTTATTTCCAGCACCTGCGAAAGATCGTATACCGCTCCGGCATAATCCCCCATATTAATTTTTATTACTCCGCGGCTATAAAATACCATATTGAATTTCGGATTAGTCTCCAGCGCCCTGTTGTAGTCGGCCAGGGCGCCTTCATATTCCTTCAGGCTATCCTTTGCCAATCCTCTAAAATAGTATGCTTTGGAATAGTCCTTATCCAGTTCTGCCGCGCGCGTAAAATCTTTTACCGCACCCGTGAAATCTTTTTTCTTGAGTTTTGCGTTCCCGAATTTTAAATACTCTTTTGCTGATTGTCCAAACCCGCAAAAAGTAAAAAACGCAAAAACAACGAGTACAGAAAAACGTATCAAAAAAGTGCTTGCCATCAGAATAAATATTTTACACCAGGTTCCCCACCGTGTATTGTTTTACGCAAATATAAGTACATTTATTTAAAAATCAGGAATATTAAAACAACAGACAACGGTGCCGGTGTCGTTTTCCGGCTACCGCCTATCTGGTTGTTTATGCACAAGTTTTGTAACAAGCCTTTCGGATATATTTTAATTATTTTGGCGGCTGCCAGGCGCCTTTTAATCCTGCTGTTTTGTTAAATACGATATGTTCGGCGGTAGTATCCGGGTCTGCACAAAAATATCCCACACGTTCAAACTGCAGTTTATCGCCAGCTTTTACACTTTTTACAAAGGGTTCGGCAAAACACCGGGAAATTTTCAATGAGTCGGGATTCAGATTCGACTTAAAGTCCTCCCCTTCGGGCACATCTTCGGGGTTTATCTGTGTAAAAAGCTTATCGTATATGCGAGCCTCGGCGGTTACCGCATGTTTGGCCGAAACCCAGTGTATGGTGGCTTTTACCTTACGGTTACTGTCGGGCATGCCGCTGCGGGTATTTACATCATAGGTGCAATGTATTTCTTTTATCGTTCCGGTTTCGTCTTTTATTACTTTTTCGCAACGGATGATATAGGCATATTTCAAACGCACCTCGTTTCCGGGAAACAGCCGGTAATATTTTGGTGCCGGCACTTCCATAAAATCTTCCTGTTCGATATACAACTCGCGGGAGAATGGTATTTTGCGCATCCCTGCATCGGGATTTTCCGGGTTGTTTAATGCATCCATTTCTTCTTCCTGGTTCTCAGGATAATTGGTAAGGATGAGTTTCACAGGATTCACAACCGCCATAACCCGCTGGGCTTTTTTGTTGAGGTCTTCACGCAGACAATATTCCAGCAGAGAAACATCGATAACATTATCACGTTTCGCCACTCCTATCACCTCTGCAAAGTTTTGTAAGGCTTCGGGAGTATAGCCGCGCCGGCGCAGGCCGCAAATTGTAGGCATTCGGGGATCGTCCCAGCCGTTGACATATTTTTCCTGAACCAGCGACAATAACTTTCGTTTGCTCATCACTGTATAACTCAGATTGAGACGGGCAAATTCAATTTGCTGCGGCACATATATCTCCAGTTCTTTGATAAACCAATCGTACAAGGGGCGGTGCACCTCAAACTCCAGCGTGCATATAGAATGTGTGATGCGCTCAATCGAATCGCACTGTCCGTGGGCAAAATCGTACATTGGATAAATGCACCATTTATTGCCGGTACGGTGGTGTTCGGCATGGAGGATGCGGTACAGTATCGGATCGCGCATGAGCATATTGGGCGAGGCCATATCTATTTTCGCCCTCAGCACTTTTTCGCCATCAGCAAACTCCCCTTGCCGCATACGCTGAAACAAGTCGATGTTCTCTTCCACAGAACGGTTGCGGAATGGACTTTCAAGCCCCGGCCTGTTGATAGTACCACGGTTGGCACCAATTTCTTCCTGCGACATGTCGCAAACATAGGCCTTTCCTTTGCGGATGAGTTTTACGGCATATTCAAAAAGGGTTTCAAAATAATCGGACGCATAATATTCGCCGGCCCACTCAAATCCCAGCCATTTAACATCTTCCTTGATAGAGTCCACGTATTCCGTGTCTTCTTTGGTCGGATTGGTATCGTCAAAACGCAGGTTGCATTTGCCGTTATACTTTTTGGCAAGCCCGAAATTCAGGCATATGGATTTGGCATGACCTATATGAAGGTAGCCGTTGGGTTCCGGCGGAAAACGGGTATGTACACGACTTTCGTTTTTTCCTTTGGCGATATCTTCTTCAATGATCTGTTCAATAAAGTTCAGGGATTTCCCTTCGGAAGAAGACGCTGAATTTTTGGCTGCATTGCTGTTATTTTCCATATATAAGTTGTTGAAAAGAGAGACAAAAATAATCATTTACACAGTTTTTTGGCTAATTTTGCTGCATCAAAAAAAAATATGGGACAGATAATTCTTGACGACATGGAGTTTTATGCTTTTCACGGATGCATGGCCGAAGAACAGATTATCGGCGGGAAATTCCTAGTAACCGTAAGCATCAACACCGATACTTCAGAGGCTGAAAAGACAGATATTCTGTCAAAAACCATCAATTATCAGGAGGTTTATGCGCTGACAAAAAAAGAGATGGAAAAAAAATCCAAACTTTTGGAACATGTGGCTTCGCGCATTGCCATTGCGGTGAAAAACCGTTTTTCAAACATCAGCAAAATCGGAGTAAAAGTTACCAAACTCAATCCGCCGGTGGGAGGAAAAATGGCTGGAGTGAGTATATATTTTGAAAAAACTTTTTAATAACAAAGCTGCCCGCCCCTATTTTCAGAAAACCATGAAAAATCGCACTATGTGGATATTTTTTACTATTGTTTTTTTGATACATTTCCTGGTAAACTTTTACATATTTATCCGGGGATGGCAGTCTTTATCACTATTCCCTTCTGTCCGTCCCTATTTTACAGCTTTGTTTATTTTTTTGTTTCTCTCTTATATTCTGGCACGTGTACTCGAAAAATACATCGGTTTTTCCGTTGCAAATGTCTTTAACCGCATTGGTTCCATGTGGCTGGCGGCCATGTTATATTTTTTTCTGATCATTCTGTTTATTGACCTTTTACGTATGTTCAACCAATGGCTGCATTTTTTTCCAGCCATAATCATGGCCAATTATGCCAAAACAAAATTTATTACCATGATATTCACAGTGTGTGCCGTGCTGCTATTGATAACCTACGGTTTTATTAATGCCAATATTGTGAGAATAACCACTATGAGCATGCGGGTAAATAAACAAGCCGGCAATCTGAGCAGCCTGAATATTGTTATGCTTTCCGATATCCACCTGGGGACTATCATAGGACAAAAAAAACTCGGCGCCATTATCAGCAAAGTCAATGATCTTTCGCCGGATATAGTGCTGCTGGCCGGCGATGTGGTGGATGAAAACGTCAGACATGTAATAATTCAAAATCTGGGTGCGGAATTTGAAAAAATAAAATCAAAATACGGAGTATATGCGGTGCCCGGCAATCATGAGTTTATCGGCGGCGCCGATGCCGCGGTGGCTTATCTTGAAAAACACCAGGTGCTTTTTTTGCGCGATACCGCCGTACTTATTGATAACTCTTTCTGGGTAGCGGGCCGCAACGACAAGGATATGTCGCGTTTCAACGGAAAAACCCGCAAAACTCTTGAAACGATTATGGTCGGTGTTGACAAAAATTTCCCGGTGATTCTGATGGACCATCAACCGTTTTCGCTCGAAAAATCGGCCGAAAATGGGGTGGATGTTCAATTTTCAGGACATACACATCACGGGCAAATATACCCGCTCAACCTGATTACACGCGGAATATACCATCCCGACTGGGGTTATAGAAAAATCGGAGACACCCATTTTTATGTTTCGTGCGGAGTAGGCACCTGGGGGCCACCGGTACGTATTGGAAATTACCCTGAAATTGTCAACGCAAAAATCATTTTTAATTGACCACCAGTTCAAATTGAATACCGCACGCTCACTGATAATAATACCATGCTTATTATTTATCAGCATAAATACTTTGATTTTTCTTCCGGAAAATTTATAACTTTTCCTTATACTTTTCGCAAAAAACTATTATATAAAATAATATTTGTTTCCGAATTTAGGCCTCATAATTGTTTTACTTTTTCTTTTACTAAACTAATTATATACCATGAAATTAACCCATTAAAAATTTAACGAAAAAAAAATTAATTTTTTTTTAAAAAATGTGATATCAAAAATTTTTTATAACTTCGTTTTTTAAATTTATTACTTTTGTTTCGTTTTTTATATTAAATAATAAAATTTTATGCTATGAAAAAACTACTTATCATTTGTGTTATTTTTCTCGGGATGGCATACATCAGTAATGCTCAGACAGCCGATAGAAAATGGAGCATTGGGTTGCATGGAGGTTTAACCCAATACAGGGGAGATTTAGGTCAAAGTTTCTACCTGGCCAACAAAGGCGCTTATTGCTTTGGCGGGCTTAGCTTTTCGCGTTATCTCAACCGTTTTCTCGATATTTCCCTTATGGGAAATTACGGAACAGTGGGTTATAAAGAAAAAGAAAGTGACAATTTTTTCAATGGAAATATGATCCATACAAATATCAATATCCGGCTTAAATTTTTAGGTAACGATAAATACAAATTGTCGCCATACATCTTTGCCGGTGCCGGATTTACAAATTTTAACAAAATCAAAAACAATACTACCGATAATTACATCAAAAAAGAAACCCTGAAATTCAACAATGCTGCACGGCCTGTTTGCGGCGTTGGATTGACATGGCATGTTGGCGATGTAGTCAGTATGCAACTTCAGGAACTTTTTATTTTCAGCGATTTTGACCGCGTTGACGGACAAGTGGGCTGGGAACGTTATAATGACAATTACCTGCAGCACAGCCTGGGTATTTTATTCAAATTCGGAAAAGCAAAAGATACCGATAACGATGGCATTCCAGACAAAGACGACAAATGTCCCACCGTTCCGGGGCTGGCTCAGTTCCAGGGTTGCCCCGATACCGATAAAGACGGGGTTACAGATGCCGACGATAAATGTCCGGGAACTCCCGAAGGCGTAAAAGTAGATGCTAAAGGTTGTCCGCTGGATACCGATGGTGATGGCATTGCCGATTATCTCGATAAATGTCCCGACGTAAAAGGACTGGCCAAATTTGAAGGCTGTCCCGATTCCGATGGTGACGGTGTTGTTGATGGTGACGACCAGTGTCCCAACACTCCCGAACGCGTGAAAGTTGATGCAAAAGGCTGCCCGCTTGACAAAGATGGTGACGGTATTCCCGATTACCAAGATAAATGTCCCGATGTGAAAGGATTACCCATTTATGAAGGCTGCCCCGACAGAGACGGTGACGGTATTCCCGACAATTTAGACAAATGTCCCGATGTTAAAGGTATTGTTGCCAATAAAGGCTGCCCCGAAGTGAAAGAAGAAGTGAAAAAAGTTTTCAATCAAGCTTTACAAGGCATCAAATTTGAAACAGGCAAAGACATTATCCGCCCGGTTTCATTCCCCATCCTTGACAATGTTGTCAAGATCATGAAAGAAAACAAAGAGTACAACCTGATCATTAATGGCCATACCGACAATGTAGGCTCTGACGAATCCAACAAGATTTTGTCCGAAAAGCGCGCTGCTGCCGTTAAGGCTTATTTGATCAATAAAGGTGTGGAAGCCAGCCGCCTGAAATCATTTGGCTGGGGCGAAGAAAAACCCACCGCCGACAATAACACCGCAGCCGGTCGTACTTTAAACCGTCGCGTTGAATTTATTGTTGAATTTTAAACATTCACTTACCTCAAAAAAAGAGGTTGCCGTGTGTGGCAACCTCTTTTTTTATGTACAAACCCCAAAAAATAACATTATAAATATCAATTATACTTTATACTTCCTATAATACCGATATAGTCTCTGCAAAAAGTTAAATGGTTTATTCGCACTATGAACTCCCACAGATAGTTCATCGGTATAACCATTACTAAATCCCAATTTCATCCTTGACTCATTTTGATTAAGTAATGCTATAACATAATTTTTAGTACTTTTGTGGGCTTTAAAAAAAACTAATCTAATAAATACCCATGAGAAAAATTATTATTTTGAGTGTGATGCTGTTGGCAACAAGCTTCCTTTCCTATGCTCAAACAGCCGATAAAAAATGGAGTGTAGGGATTCACGGTGGTTCTTCGCAATATTGCGGCGATCAGGGACATGGATTTTACCGCTTCGATAAAGGTTTTTATGGCTTTGGCGGATTATCAGTTTCGCGCTATCTCAGCCGCTACTTCGATTTATCACTCGAAGGCAACTATGGTAACATCGGCTATTCCAAAGCTACCAATTCTCTTTTTCACTCCTCGTTGCTGTTTACCGATCTTACGGCACGTTTTAAATTTTTAGGAAACGACAAAAAATTGTCTCCTTATTTATTCTTTGGTCTGGGCTATATGAGATTCAAAGACAAAAATACCGATGAAACCTGGAATAATCTGGGGCTTCCCTCCGCCGGTATTGGTCTGGCATACCATGTGTTACCCTACCTGAGCCTGCGTTTTCAGGAAAAATACATTTATTCCAATTGCGATAAGGTGGACCATATTTACCACAAAGCTGCCGACAGTTATTTGCAGCACGACCTGAGTGTAGCCTTTAATTTTGGCAAAGTAAAAGACACCGACAAAGACGGTATTCCCGACAATAAGGATAAATGTCCCGATGTAAAAGGCTTGCTGAAATTTGACGGATGCCCCGATACCGATAACGATGGCGTAACCGATGCTGACGACAAATGCCCGGGAACTCCCGAAGGCGTGAAAGTGGATGCTAAAGGTTGTCCGCTGGATACCGATGGTGATGGTATTGCCGATTACCTCGATAAATGTCCCGACGTAAAAGGACTGGCCAAATTTGAAGGCTGCCCCGATTCTGACGGTGACGGTGTTATCGACAATAAAGACAAATGCCCCAACACTCCCGAAAAAGTTAAAGTAGATGCCAAAGGATGTCCGCTGGATACCGATGGCGACGGTGTTGTTGATTATTTAGATAAATGTCCCGATGTAAAAGGCCTGGCCAATCTTGATGGCTGCCCCGACAGGGATGGTGACGGTGTTGCAGATTATCTGGACAAATGCCCCGATGTGAAAGGTATTCCAGCAAACAAAGGCTGCCCCGAAGTGAAACAGGAAGTAAAAGAAATCTTTAGAAAAGCCTTACAGGGTATAGAATTTGAAACCGGAAAAGACATTATCCGTCCAAAATCATTCCCCATCCTGAACAATGTGGTTAAGATAATGAAAGAAAACAAAGAATACAACCTGATCATCAACGGACATACCGATAATGTGGGCGATGACCAGTCGAATCTGACACTTTCGCAAAAGCGCGCTGCCGCCGTTATGGCTTACCTGGTCAACAAAGGCGTAGAAAAAGATCGCATGAAATCATTCGGCTATGGCGAAACCAAACCCGTGGAAGACAACAACACGGCAGCCGGAAGAGCTAAAAACCGTCGCGTGGAATTTGTGGTTGAATTCTGATTTTATTAACAGATAAAAAAATGACCGATTAGAATTAATCGGTCATTTTTTTTATCGGCTCCCCGAGAGTTTAAAACTAAACTTTACCGCAATATTCTTCAAAGGATCTTCAAAAGCATAATATCCATAACGATAAAACACTCCTGCACCCATTTTCAGGTACGCGAGATTAAACAATTTTAACCGTGCCAGATTGTCAAGTATCAATCCCGATTCAAAATACCATTCGTCCGGAACCTGAAAAAAATTATTCCCCGGATGGGCCTCCTTGTTTGATAATTCACCATACAATATACTTTGGCAAATACTCAGCTCCGGCTTGAATTTTTTTATGCTGAACAAATAGCTTCCGAACGAATGCCTGAAATGAAAGGCCACATATTTATCATACGTAAACTCATCGACGCGCATCGCCTGAAATGAATTTCTTAAATAAAAGACAAAACTGGAACTATAGGATCCCCGGCCCTTGAACAGTTTCATGTAGGGTGCGTTTCCCCATATATAGCCGCCTTCGGCCATAATACTGGTTTTGCCCAGATGCCTGATCATAAACTCTTTTTCCACGGCAATTTCCAGCTTGTCGTAGTTGAATTGATCTCCCGGCAAGCCCCTGAACCCGTGAATATAACTGACATATAGCACCGGATATTTTGTGCCCAGCGTATACCTTTTGTTAAAAGCATCGATAAGTTTTTCGTCGTAAGCATAGCGAAAGCCCATTTTCAATTCCGTGAATTTGTATTTGTTTCCGGCAAAGGTGTCGTTGACGGAAGGTGTGTACAAATAAGGATACACCGGTTGGCGGGTTTCGTGCAGCAAAGTTATCCCGGCTTGTGCATAACGCAAAAACCTGAAATTAAAATAAGCTTTCAATTGTTCCACATAATCCATCCTATTTATAAGATACTCATTCCAATAAGAGAAATTGTTATACTCATGAAAATCGGTCATCCCGGGCATTTCCAGATCCCTTTTGTAAGCCGCTCCCAGAAAAATTT
>DAOOWO010000076.1:0-9021 GCA_035371225.1 Bacteroidales bacterium
TGCCGATGTATGTGGATTCCTGGATGTAAGCACCTTTTAAGATGGGTTTTTCCATTTTATAGGTCTTCCTGAATTCAGCAATCAGTTTAGCCGGCACATTGGCACCTTCGCACACCATGAGTGAAGTACCGCCTTTCAGCACAGGATAAAGTGATTCAAAATTCCGTTCTGAACGTTCCATTGCTTTTCTGAGCAAAGTATTTTTCACAACGGTGAGCTTTACGTTGCGTTTGAAACATAAACGACGTAATTCGTTTGTGGTCGCAACGGTAAGATCGGAAATATCCGTAACGTAAAAGTTACTGGCAGTCTTCAGTGCTTCACTCAAGTCGTCAATAACTTTATCTTTTTCTTCTTTTTTCATATATTTCAGATTATTTCCTTGTTAATTATTTATGCGATTGATTTTGTGTCGACCTGAATACCAGGGCTCATTGTGGAAGACATATAAACACTCTTAATATATGTTCCTTTGGCTGAAGATGGTTTCAAGCGCATAATGGTTTGCAGAAGTTCCTTAGCATTTTCAGCAATTTTGTTGCTATCGAAAGAAACTTTAGCAATACCAGCGTGAATGATACCATATTTATCGACTTTGAAATCAATTTTACCGGCTTTAACCTCTTGCACTGCTTTACCAATATCCATGGTTACCGTTCCTGATTTAGGATTGGGCATGAGCCCTCTCGGACCAAGGACACGGCCTAAAGCACCTACCTTAGGCATAACGCTCGGCATAGTAATAATAACATCTACATCGGTCCATCCTTCTTTTATCTTGGTGATATAATCATCAAGCCCGTAATAATCGGCTCCGGCGTTTTTGGCTTCTTCTTCTTTGTCGGGTGTACATAATACAAGAACCCTCACCGTTTTGCCAGTTCCGTGAGGCAGGGTAACAATACCACGTACCATTTGGTCGGCTTTACGGGGATCAACACCCAGTCGCACGTCAATATCCACAGAGGAATCAAATTTTGTAAAGGAGATTTTTTTCACCAATACTGCTGCTTCATCTAAAGATAATATAGTGTTTTTATCAACAAGCTTTAACGCCTCTTTTCTTTTCTTTGTAATTTTAGCCATTGTTTAAATGTTAAAAGTTTACCTTTTTTTATACTGAAAAGGGTGGATTTCCCTGAATAGATATTCCCATGCTGCGTGCAGTACCGGCCACCATTTTCATGGCAGATTCAATGGTGAATGCATTCAAATCCACCATTTTACCTTCAGCAATTTGTTTCACCTGATCCCAACTGATTGAACTGATTTTATTACGGTTCGGTTCAGCAGACCCTTTTTGTTTTTTAACTGCTTCGAGTAATTGTACTGCTACAGGAGGAGTTTTAATGATAAAATCAAAGGATTTATCCTTATACACAGTAATGATAGCAGGAATAAGTTTTCCAGCACTATCCTGGGTACGGGCATTGAACTGTTTGCAAAACTCCATGATGTTAACACCTTTGGCACCTAATGCAGGTCCTACTGGTGGTGAAGGGTTTGCAGCTCCGCCTTTGATTTGAAGTTTAATAATTCCGCTTACTTCTTTTGCCATTTTTTTTTAATTTAGCATAGTAAAACAATAAACCGTTATTCTTTTTCGACTTGCATAAAACTCAATTCTAATGGTGTTTTTCGACCGAAGATCTTTACCATTACTTTCAACTTTTTCTTTTCTTCGTTTACTTCTTCGATAACACCGGTAAAACTGTTAAAAGGCCCGTCGATAACTCTTACGGATTCACCAACAATAAAAGGTTCGCTGATTTCTTCACCTTTTTCGGAGAGTTCATCCACCTTACCTAATATTCTGTTTACCTCGGCAGTTCTCATTGGAATAGGTTCTCCTTTAGAACCCAGAAATCCCAATACGCCGGTTACATTTTTGATTATATGCGCGACTTCACCAACGAGTAAAGCTTCTATCAGTACGTAACCGGGAAAGAAATTTCTTTCCTTACTGATTTTCTTACCTTTTCGTACCTGGTATACTTTTTCAGTAGGTATAAGTACCTGCGAAACATAGTCCTGAAGGTTTTGGTGATTGATCTCACTTTCAATTAATTCCTTAACCTTCTTTTCCTTGCCGCTAACGGCCTTAACCACATACCATTTTTTTACTTGATCGCTCATAAATCAAACTCCATTGGGAGAAACATAAGAGAATTGCAGAACAACGATTTTGATAATAACACTAAAACAGTAAATAAAACTGTTTCAGCAACGTACCGAATGACAGGTCCATCAGATATACCACAATAGCGATAATAACGGAAGCGATGGACACGACAATCGCACTATTTTGAAGCTCACTCCACGTAGGCCATGAGACTTTGTGTACCAATTCGTCGTAACTTTCTTTTATATAATTTTTAATTTTTTTCATGAAAGCTTTTATTTGCACGGGTGGTAGGAATCGAACCCACAGCCTACGGTTTTGGAGACCGCCACTCTACCAATTGAGCTACACCCGTTTATACTCACATAACAAGCTTTAAAAAAGACTAAGGTATTCCGATGTTGCTAACGGAATTCCTTAGTCTTCAATAATTATTAATCGATGATTTCGATTACCTGACCAGCACCTACTGTTCTTCCACCTTCACGGATAGCAAAACGCAGGTTGAGATTCATAGCGATTTCCGAAATCAGTTTTACTTCAATTACCAAGTTATCTCCGGGCATTACCATTTCAACGCCTTCGGGCAAAGTAACTTCACCGGTAACGTCGGTAGTACGGAAATAAAACTGAGGACGATATTTGTTATGGAACGGAGTGTGACGGCCGCCTTCTTCCTTTTTCAGAATATAGACCTGTCCTTTAAAATGAGTATGAGGTTTTACTGAACCAGGTTTAGCAACCACCATACCACGGAAAATCTGATCTTTATCGATACCTCTGAGCAACAGACCAGTGTTATCACCAGCTTCGCCGCGGTCAAGGATCTTACGGAACATTTCCACACCGGTAACGACTGATTTCAATTTTTCAGCACCCAGTCCGATGATTTCCACGGGGTCGCCAGAATTGATAACTCCGGTTTCGATTCTTCCGGTAGCAACGGTACCACGTCCAGTAATTGAGAATACGTCTTCCACAGGCATGAGGAAATCTTTTTCAACTTCACGAACAGGCATAGGAATATAGCTATCAACAGCATTCATCAGTTCCATAATTTTTTCAACCCATTTTGGTTCGAGGTTCAATCCGCCTAATGCAGAGCCTCTGATAACCGGGGTGTTTTCACCGTCAAATCCATAGAAAGTAAGCCTGTCTCTGATTTCCATTTCAACAATTTCCAATAATTCTTCATCATCAACAAGGTCTACTTTGTTCATAAAAACAACGATCTTGGGAACACCTACCTGGCGTGCAAGCAGAATATGTTCGTTGGTTTGGGGCATAGGACCATCGGTAGCAGCTACCACCAGGATAGCGCCGTCCATCTGGGCAGCACCGGTAACCATGTTTTTAACGTAGTCAGCGTGACCAGGGCAGTCAACGTGGGCGTAGTGCCTGTGTTCGGTTGAATACTCGATGTGAGCTGTATTGATGGTGATACCTCTTTCCTTTTCTTCAGGTGCATTATCAATTGAGTCAAATGATCTGAATTCTGAAAAGCCTTTTTGCGACAGTACCAGGGTGATAGCTGCCGTTAAGGTTGTTTTGCCGTGGTCGATATGACCTATGGTCCCAATGTTCACGTGGGGTTTGGAACGTTCGTACTTTTCTTTTGCCATTTTGATTAAGTTTGTTAAGTGATTATAATTTATTTCTGTATTAATGATTATTCAAGTTGAGCCATTGATGAGAATTGAACTCATGACCCCTTCCTTACCAAGGAAGTGCTCTACCCCTGAGCTACAACGGCTGAGATGGAGCGGAAGACGGGGCTCGAACCCGCCACCTATAGCTTGGAAGGCTATCGCTCTACCAAATGAGCTACTTCCGCATGACATAACAGTTGAAAAAAATCAAATATTATGTGGGGAGAGGAGGAATCGAACCTCCGAAGGCATTGCCAACAGATTTACAGTCTGCCCCATTTGACCGCTCTGGAATCTCCCCAAATTTCTCTTCAAAGAACTGGAGCCGAAAGAGGGATTCGAACCCCCGACCCGCTGATTACAAATCAGCTGCTCTGGCCAACTGAGCTATTCCGGCATAGCCACTGCTTATTTTATACTGATAATCTGATACTTATATAAAAAAAACAGTCCTCTTATTAAAAAGGACTGCAAATGTACACAGAAATAAGTTATCAACAAAGAAAAATATAATTTTTTTTTTAAATGCCTTTAATTTTTTCTTTATGCTTGACTAATTGTTTACGCAGAGCCTCGACAGCAGTGTCGGTGGCTTGTTCGAAACTGCTCGACTGTTTTTTGGCAAATAAATCATTACCCCTCATTGACAAATGAATTTCGGCTACTTTGTTTTTTTCACTTTCATTCTTCTCAAGTCGGAGCGTAACTTCTGACGACAGCAAGCCGTCATAAAGAGTTGCTAATTTGTCGACTTTATCCTGGATATAACTTTCAAGTTTTTTATCCGTTTTGAAGTGTAATGATGTAATGTTGACTTTCATAAAAAACCTCCTTTTTTTTTAAGCTTTTGGATGAGCTTGTTTGTAAACTGTTTTTAATTTTTCGATAGTATTATGTGTGTATACCTGAGTGGCAGAAAGGTTGGCATGGCCTAATATTTCCTTTATGGAATTGAGGTCTGCTCCGTGGTTGAGCATATGTGTGGCAAAAGTATGTCGCAGCACGTGTGGACTTTTTTTATCCTGTGAAGTTATGATGTTAAGATAATAAATTACGATGCGATATACAAGTTTTTGGTAAACTTTTTTTCCTTTTGAAGTCACAAAAAAATAATCGCCTGTTTCGCCAAAGGTTTTTTGCCGGGCTTCGAGATATTCATTAATCAGTTTGTGCAATCTATTATTATAAGGTATGATACGTTCTTTATTTCTTTTACCCAAAACTTTTAGTGTCATGGAGAAACTATTTATATCGGCGGTTTTAAGGTTTACCAGTTCGGACAGTCGCATACCTGTATTATACAGCATTTCGATGATGAGCTGATCGCGAAGGATGACAAAGCTATTACCTTGTTCAGGAATATATTCGTCAAGCAACCGTTTCATTTTTTCTTCTTCCACAAAGGCCGGCAGCCGTTTAGCCGTTTTTGGCGATAACACTTTGTTCATAGGGTTTTCCGATGAAAATCCATGAGAGTTCAAGTACTTATAAAATGTATTTAATGCGGCTTTTTTGCGATTTACCGATCGTGCGGTGATATTTTGTTCCATTAGAGAGACAAACCACGAGCGGATCATTTGATGAGAGGCATCAGCAATTTCTGAGATTCCATACTGCAGGGCAAGGTATTCGGAAAATTGTCCCAAATCGGTTTTATAACTGATAACCGTGTAAGGAGAGAATCTTTTTTCGTATTGTAAGTAATGTAAAAACCGTTCCAGCATCACAAAAAAAAAAGAATAATTCAATCTTCTCTATAAAGTGTGAACGTAAAATTATACATTCTATTATAAAAAAGCAAGAATTATTCTTCTAAAAAAAGGCAGAGAAACTTGCTACTTATTCTTTTCGTCGTTAAGTTGCTGAATATAAGCAGCTTTCAAAAGTTCTTCCCTACGTTTTACAGAAGGTTTTGTAAATTTTTGCCTTTCGCGCAGTTCTTTTACCACGCCGGTTTTTTCAAATTTCCTTTTGTATTTTTTGAGGGCTTTGTCGATGTTTTCGCCTTCTTTTACAGGTACGATGATCATAAAAAATCTCTCTCTTTCTTTTGATTATTAATAAAATAATTATTTCCCAACATTTGGGGTTGCAAAAATAGTAAATATTTTATTACAAAAGAGTTCGTTGAAAATTTTTTTATTAAATAATCGCTTCTTTAATTTTTTCTATCACACTGAACCAGTTTATTGTCGTCACACAAAGCCCCCGACGATTAATGTCGGGGTGTCGAAAAATGACGACAGGTTGGACCAGCTTCCCTGCCTGCGTGCCGGGCACTCCGGCAGCCTGCCAGGCTGTGCCATGCAGCCAGGGCAGGGACAATCTTCTCCTTTTACATTGGTATTAATTATTGGAGTCAATTCCTAAAAATCAAACTTCTACCCTTACCTATTCAAGTACTTCTTGATAGATTATGTACTTTTGTATCCATGCACACCATCGAACCATATTATAACTGGAGACACCTGTACATCGCGTCAGAAGATGTGCGCTCTCCCTTTTACGGTAATATGTACAGCGAGTTTGAGTTTTCATACGCGGTGTATAATTACCTGATACACCCGCAATGGGATTGTTTCGGTTCAGCCACTTTGTACATTAAATTATTATACGCAGATTACCAGAAAAACTTTGCCATCCTTGAATTTATAGGCGAATGGAATGATTGTCTCTACAATGATATAAAATTCCTGAAAGAAAACGTGATTGATATTTTGCTGGGCAATGGTATCATTAAGTTTATCCTGATAGGTGAAAATATACTGAACTTCCATTATTCTGATGATTCTTATTATCAGGAGTGGTTTGATGAAATTGATGACGGCTGGATTGCCTGTGTAAATTTCAGGGATCATGTGGTAAAGGAATTTGAACATGGTCATATAGATTATTACCTGGCTTTTGGCGAAAAACTCAATCAGATGCTCTGGCGCCGGATGGGTCCCACTCATTTTTTTGAGCTTGTTTCGGAAATGATGACCAAACGGCTTAACCCATAAATGTATGCGGGTACATGTCAACATAAAGGTTTCGGGGAGGGTACAGCGTATAGGATTTCGCTATAGCACAATGGAAACGGCCAGGGAATTGGGGATTTGCGGCTTTGTGCAAAACCTGGACGACGGCAGCGTTTATATTGAGGCCGAAGCCCCCGAAGATGTTATTATGGCTTTTATCCAGTGGTGCCGCCATGGCCCGGTCTGGGCTCATGTGGAGCATGTAAATGTAGAAAAAGGAGCCTTATGTAACTTCGACAGTTTTGACATAATTCGTTGACAAAATAATTTATCCTTTTTTTGTAGCCCTTATAAACTCACGCTTTCCGGGGGGGCCGGGTAGCTTTTCAATACTGAAACCTGCAGATTTTAAGGCTCTTTTTACTTCGCCTTTACAGGAATATGTTACCAAAATTCCGTCATTCTTCAAAGAATCCCATAATTTTTGGAAAACCGGTTCGCTCCAGAGTTCCGGACATACTGCAGGAGCAAAGGCATCGAAATAAATCAGGTGAAAGAAAGATTTTTCGAGTTCCATTTCCTGAATTTTCTCTTCGCATACACTAAGTGAGAAGTACTTGGTAATTTGTTTCCGGGAAACCGTGTGATGAAATTCATTAAAATACTCCAATGCATGCGGCATCGCGATAAGCGAAGGATAATTGAGAACCGACAGCATCGATTGTTCAGGGGGGAAAGGCTCGACCCCCACATAATGGACATCCCGCTGGTCGGCGTTGGTTTCCATCAATGTCAGCAGCGCATTGAGGCCGGTACCAAAACCCACTTCAAGAATATTCAGCGCGGCATTATTCTGTGCTGCACAACGATAACCGGCGTCAATAAAAATATGTATGGATTCGGTTATGGCACCGTTCCTGGAATGATAACACTCGTTCAGTTCAGGGATAAAAATGGTTTCGGAACCATCAGCAGTTAAAATTATTTTTCTTTCCATTTTCAATCCCTGTTATATACCGGTAATATATTAATTATTGTATCCTGAAAAGTATAGGTATTCAGATTTTCGTTGGGCATTAAGCGATTCTTCTTTAGCAGGAATTGATTTTCAGCATAATAATAGCAGCCCTCGGTGTGGTCGTACACCAGGCAGCGGGGATTCAGCGCAGTGGCCCATTGGGTAAAACCCTTATAACTATATGAAAAATACCAGATTTCATTTCCTGACAGCAACAGGTATTGGGAGCCGTCAATACCGGCAACACCGTTGAATGAACCTTCGGTAAACACATATTTATTGGTAACATCGCCCGTGGAAAGAGAAAAAAGTTTTACCATGCCCAAATTGCCGCTATTGCAAAACAACAAGCATTCTTCTTCATTCAGTGGAAGTATTTTCAGTATATCGTAATTCACGAATATTTTTTTATAAACAGCCATCGAAGGGATAAAATATACCAACAGATGTCTCTGCATCCCGTCAGGGCTGGTTTCAAAGGTTATCAGATAATCTTTGAAAGGTAAAAAGGCCAGCGGGTATTCACCATTTTCAATCAGCCGGGAAGCAAGGATACTTCCGGACTGGTTATAGATTGCAAACCTTCCTTCGCGGAAAGATACGTATAGATTTGTGTTATGTACCTCTAAGGCTTCAAAATACGGGAAAGGCGGATTTACAATCACCGGAACCTGCCACTGTTGTTGCCAATTATCAAGGCTGAACACTGAAACATCGCCAAAATATCTTCCTCCGATATAAAACTGCCGTACATCATTGCTTACCGCTGAGCCACAGTAATCGGTGTGAATAGTATTTACCTGTGAGATAGTATTCAGGCTGTCGATTTTGTGCACGGTAACCTGACCACCATCAATAGTAAGCACAAGGATGTATTTTAATCTTTTATCAACCGCATTGATGCTGATTTTACGGAACTCGTTTGTGGTGTTGGTGCCGTCGAAAGCTGTTACCAGCACATAATACGTTCCGGACTCAAGCATCATATTACCAATTGGGATCCCGTGGTTGATATCCGTACAATTATTTTCCGGATAAAAAGTCTGGGCTGGGGTAACCGGCACATAATCCGTATTGACAATCCTGATACTCACATAGTCGAGCTGACGGTCATCACAAATACCAGCAATTAACTGTACGGTATCCCCCACCTGAAAAATTTGATTTTCATGCGGCGTGGTA
Organism: Bacteroidales bacterium; assembly: GCA_035371225.1. Taxonomy (GTDB): domain Bacteria; phylum Bacteroidota; class Bacteroidia; order Bacteroidales; family CAIWKO01; genus CAIWKO01. Next base: position 8,932 of record DAOOWO010000076.1, read on the forward strand.
ATATTTATCTGAGGCGCAGATTTATCGTTATTTTTATTGCATGAACAAAAAAACAACACAGCCAGTAAAAAAAACAACCATCCTTTATTC
>DAOOWO010000077.1:0-8844 GCA_035371225.1 Bacteroidales bacterium
GGATACGGTAAATATCAACGGCAAAATAAACAGCCTGATGGTGCGTGGCACCAAAGAAAAACCTTTGTTAAATAAATACAGGGCGTTAATCATTGCCCAGCCCGACAGCGCATTCAACGAAAAAGACAAGTATTTTATCGATCAGTTTGTCATGCACGGTGGACGGGTTTTATGGCTGTTGGATCCTGTTTTTGCTAACATGGACTCGCTGCAGCGCACCAACCAAACGATCGGCATCGCCATCGACCGCAACCTTGACGATATGCTTTTCAATTATGGTGTGCGTATCAATACCAACCTGCTGCTCGATATGAATGCACTGCCAATTCCCGCTGTTACAGGGCAATACGGAGGACAGCCCAAAGTGGAACTCCTGCCATGGTATTATTTCCCGGTTATTATTCCGTCTTCCAAACATCCGATTGTCAGCAACCTCAATGCTATCAAAATGGAGTTTGTCAGCACTATTGACACCGTCGGCGGTAAAGGGATTAAAAAAACAGTGCTGCTTTCGAGTTCTAAATATTCCAATGTGGTCAACACACCGGCACGTATTTCTCTCGACTTACTTCAGTCCGTTCCCGACGAAAGAAGGTACAACAAGTCAAATCTTTCAGTGGCCGTGCTGCTCGAAGGCAGCTTCAAATCGGTTTATCTTAACCGCATATCGCCCGAATTGGTTTCTGATGTGGCGAGTTTTGACTATAAAGAAAAAAGTCCCGAAACAAAAATGATAGTGGTTTCCGATGGCGATGTTATCAAAAATCAGGTGGACAAAAAAACCAAAAACCCTTATCCGCTGGGATATGACCAATACACAGGCGAGACATTCGGTAACAAAGAGTTTATTATGAATTGTGTTGACTACCTTTGCGATGATTCTGGAATAATAAGCGTGCGGTCACGCGAAGTAAAAATGAGACTGCTCGATCCCAAAAAAATAAATAATTCAGGCACCAAACTTTCTATGCAATTGATAAATACTGTAGGACCGGTTTTACTTGTCCTGTTGTTCGGATTAATTCAACTCATTGTCAGAAAGTTCCGGTATACAAAAAACTAATACTTCCACTATGAAAAAAAACCGGACAGCAATTATTCTATTACTAGTTTTAGTTGTCATCACCTTATTTTTGCTGGTTTTTAAAAACCGTGTCAATACCCTCGAGGAAAAATTCAGCAATTTTGCCATTGACGATACTGCCAGTATCACCAAAGTGTTTTTGGCCGATAAGGACAATCTGACAGTAACCCTCACTAAAAAAAGTCCCGGAAGATGGATGGTAAACGACGAGTTCAATGCCTCCAAAGATGCTATCGATATGTTGCTGAAAACCATTATGAGCATCGAAGTAAAAGAACCCGTTTCCAAGGCTGGAACACCAGAGGTAATCAGGATACTGGCAACCAATTCAGTCAAGGTGGAAATCTATCAGAAAGTTTACCGTATTGACCTGTTCGGCAAAATTAGATTGTTCCCTCATGAAAAGATAACGAAGACCTATTATGTTGGTTGCCCGACACAAAATAACCTGGGTACCTACATGCTTATCGAAGGGTCGGAAACACCTTATATCACGCATATTTTCGGATTTAATGGCTTCCTGACGTCACGCTTCAGCACTCTGGTAAAGGATTGGCGTGATCATGTCATTTTTAGCACCAAATATAACCAGATAAAATCGGTAAGCATCCGTATCAGCGATGACAGGCAAAACTCTTTTACAGCCGTCAAAAAGTCGCCGAGAGATTTCGATATAATCTGTCTTAACGACAACAAACCGGTTACCGCCTATGACACACTGAAAGTGATGGAGCTTTTTTCCTCCTTTGAAGATGTGAGATTCGAAGCACTCGTCAATGACCTGGATAAATTGAAAAAAGATTCTATCCTCGCCTCGAAACCATATATTGACATCCTGGTGGAAGAAACCAACGGCAAAAAGCAACAGGTTACAACATACCTGCTGCCGGCGCCTCCTGATGCCATTGATCAGGAAGGCAAAGCCGTGATTTATGACCGCGACCGCCTGTACGCCTTGATTAACGACAATAAAGACCTGGCAATTATCCAGTTTTATGTGTTTGATATGATATTCAAGCCATTAAAATACTATACCGAGGGAAAATGACCTTAAATTGAGTTTTTAATCAATTAAAATTTATAAGACAATCATATTTTTTTATAATTTTGTGAATTACTAAACTTAAAAATAAAGAAAAACTATATTCATATGAAATTTATCGTATCAACATCTGTACTTTTAAAGAATCTTCAGTCAATCAGCGGCGTCCTCACTACCAGCAACACACTGCCTATACTGGATAATTTTCTTTTCGACCTTACTGATGATAATTTGCGCATTACTGCCTCCGACCTGGAAACAACCATGACAGTGGTTATTCCCGTTACCAAATCACAGGACAACGGCATTGTGGCAGTACCTGCCCGTTACCTTATTGATATTCTCAAGACCTTCCCCGATGTGCCGATGACTTTTAATGTCAATACAGAAACATTTCAGGTTGAATTTTCGGCTGGCGATGGTAAGTACAAACTTTCTGGATTTAACGGTGATGTGTACCCACAGTCGCCCGTGGTTGATAACAGCACCAGCATTACTATGGATTCGCAAACATTGGCTACCGCCTTTAACAAAACTTTGTTTGCTACCGGCAACGATGATATGCGTATTGTGATGACCGGTGTTTTTTGCCAGTTGTCTGAAAATGATATCACCTTTGTGGCCACCGATGCCCATAAACTTGTCAGGTACCGCCGCGTGGATGCTAAAGCCAGCAATAGCTCAGCATTCATTTTCCCCAAAAAACCTTTGAATCTGATAAAAAATATCCTCAGTGCGGTGGATGTGCCTGTCAAAATTGAATACAATTCTACCAACGTCCTTTTTGAATTTGAAAACATTACTATGATTTGCCGTCTGATAGATGGGAAATACCCGAATTATGATGCAGTAATTCCAGCTAATAACACTAAAAAGCTGGTTATCAACAGGCAGCAAATTCTTACATCCATCAAACGTGTCTCTATCTTTTCGAACCAGCTTACCCGCCAGATACGTTTTTCTGTCAACGGGCAGGAACTCATTATGTCTGCTGAAGATGCCGATTTGGCCAACGAAGCTAAAGAACGTTTAAGCTGCAACTACAACGGTGAAGACATCGAAATAGGATTTAATTCCAAATTCATCCTCGAAATGATCAATAATCTTGATTCAGAAGAAATTTGTATCGAAATGTCGGCTCCTAACCGTGCAGCCCTTATTTTCCCTGTAGCTAAAAACGAGGGAGAAGAAATCCTCATGCTGGTTATGCCTGTGATGCTGAATCAGTAAAAAAATAAAATCTTTTCCGAAAAGCAAGATTATACAGTCTTGCTTTTTTATTTAAAATAATGGCGGCTCGTCGCAAGCAACAACAATAAATGACCGAACCCGGAAAGAATAAAGAACTGGAAGCGCTGGTAAATCTAATCGATGAACCCGATGAGACTATTTACCGTAAAATCCGCGAACGTATTCTGTTATACGGCAAAGAAGCGGTTCCTTATCTTGAGCAGGCCTGGGAGGTTAATGTCCAGCCACTGGCTCAGAAACGTATCGAAACTTTATTGCACAAGATGCAGTTTGGTATCTTGTACGACGACCTTAACAACTGGTACAGCCTGGGAGGCCACAATTTACTTATGGCATATCTGCTGGTTAGTAAATTTCATTATCCTGCCCTTGACGAGCAAAAGATAAAAAAGGAACTCGATCGTATCAAAAAAGATATCTGGCTTGAAATGAATTCGGAGCTAACGGCTTTTGAAAAGGTAAATCTTTTAAATAATATTATTTACACCGAAAATAATTTTGAAGCTGTTAAACATGATGATAAAAATCCGCTTCATTATTACCTGAATAATCTTCTTGAAACACGCAAAGGCAACCATTTGTCACTGGCGATGCTTTATCTGATAATTGCAAACCATGCCGAAATGCCTGTATTTGGCGTTGATTTACCCGAACATTTTATTCTGGCATATATGAAAGAACTTGCAGGCAATCCCGATAAGGATCTTGCCACGGGACGGGTGTTTTTTTATATTGATCCTTACGACAAGGGAGAGTTGTTGGGAGCTGCACTCATCGATGAATTTCTGAAAAGCCGCAAATACAATCCTATAGATCAGTATTACAAGCCATGCACTAATATCGCTATCATTAAACGCCTGCTTAATGAATTATTTGATGCTTATAAAAGTGTGGGAAATGCTGTAAAATGCGATGAATTGTCGGTTTTACTAACCATCTTTAAATAAAAAAAGCTCCGAAAGGAGCTTTTTTTTGTTAGTTGAAAGACAGTATCGATTTTTTGATGATTTCCACTGCTTCGCGGATTTGTTCTTCCGAAATGACCAAGGGCGGTGCAAAACGGATGATATGTCCATGGGTCGGTTTGGCCAGCAAACCATTGTCGCGCATTTTTAAGCAAACATCCCATGCTTCCTTGCCATTCTTGGGTCTGATGATTACAGCATTAAGCAAACCCTTTCCGCGTACCTGTTCTATCATATCCGAATCAATCTTTTTTATTTCTTCGCGGAAAATCTTTCCCATTTTTTCGGCGCGTTCGCAAAGATTTTCTTCTTTTATCACCTGTAAGGCTGCGATGGCTATTTTGGCTGCCAGCGGGTTGCCGCCGAAAGTAGAACCATGTTCCCCGGGTTTAATGGTGAGCATGATTTCATTGTTGGCTAACACGGCTGATATAGGAATTGTTCCGCCAGATAGTGCTTTTCCGAGTATCAGGATGTCGGCTTTCACATTTTCGTGGTCGCAGCACAGCATTTTACCTGTACGGGCAATACCTGTCTGTACTTCATCAGCTATGAACAATACATTTTTCGCCTTGCATAATGCATAAGCTTTGGCCAGATAACCTTCGTCGGGAACAAAAACACCGGCTTCGCCCTGTATGGGCTCAACCAGGAATCCAGCAATATTCGGGTCTTCCAGAGCTTTTTCCAGCGCATTCAGGTCGTTATAAGGTATTTTAATAAAACCGGGTGTAAAAGGCCCAAAGTCATTGGTGGCATCAGGATCGGTGGACATGGAAATTATGGTAATCGTCCTTCCATGAAAATTGTTTTCGCAGCAAATAATTTTTGCCTGATTTTCGGGGATTCCTTTAACTTTATAAGCCCATTTACGGCATAATTTCAGCGCTGTTTCGTCGGCTTCGGCACCTGAATTCATCGGCAACACCTTGTCGTAGCCGAAATATTCAGTAACAAATTTTTCATAGGGTCCCAGGCAATCGTTGTAAAAAGCGCGGGAAGTCAATGTCAGGGTACGGGCCTGATCTATCAGGGCATTGATGATTTTCGGGTGGCAATGTCCCTGGTTTACTGCAGAATATGCCGACAGGAAATCAAAGTATTTTTTTCCTTCTACATCCCATACAAAAACACCTTCGCCTTTGCATAAAACTACCGGCAATGGATGATAGTTATGTGCACCGTAGTTGTCTTCAAGTGCAATAGCAGCCTGTGATGCTGTGTTCGTTTTTAATGTTTCTTCCATATATTTGAGTTTTAAATGATTTGGTTCCGGGGCAAATATAGTAAATTTGCGTTTTCATTTAGCATCATCGGACTAAAATACTTTTATCTAGCCGTTTTTCATCATGCACAGGTTTGAAACTCAACTCAAAAAAGGTTCACTGCATCAGGGGTGGACCTACGTGGATATTCCTGCCGCGGTATGCCGTAAACTTCCGAAAAAGGGAAGGATAAAGATTACTGGTACAATAGATTCGGAAAGTTTTCGAACTTCATTGCTTCCCAAAGGTGATGGCACTCATTTTTTGTTTGTCAGCCAGCCTCTGCAGAAAAAAATCAATAAGACAGCCGGAGATTTTGTTGAGGTCAATCTCGAGGAAGACCTTCAGCCCCGTGCAGTAGAGCTTCCCGAAGATATGCACCGGGCATTGTTGCTGAGCCCCTTGGCTATGGATACCTATCAAAACTTTTCATATTCTCACAAAAAAGAACTTAACGACTGGGTTAACGAAGCCAAAAAAAGCGAGACACGCCAGCGAAGAATAGTGAAAATGATTCTTATGCTAGAAAATTATAGAAAACCAGGTAAATAATACCCACACTTATTGTTTGCCCGATGCTGTATTGTTTTGGAATGAGAACTATTCAACGATGAATTTTCCCTGGGCACTGCATCCAGATTTATCTGAGAGTTGAAAAAAATACAATCCGGCTTGCCAATCACGGGTCTCAATTAAAATACGTTCTTCTGAAACGGAGACAATCTTCCTAATCAATTGTCCTTTGGAATTATAAATCACCAGAAGCTGGTCTTCTTTTTTTGAATGTGGGATTTCAATTGTTACTGAACTGGTGCCCGGATTAGGAAAAACCAGTACCGATGTTGTATTTGATTTGTTTTCGTTTACAGAAATGGGTGTGTTTCCGCAAAGCGATGACTGCCGGCGGATGTCGTTTTGAAACATCAGCCAGTCGGGCCCATTACCTTTGCCGATAGACAGGGCATACCCCCTTCCGTTGTTGTGTTGAAAATCCGGATAGAATGCCTGACCGCCCACCACAAACAAGTCCAGGGTGTCGTCGGCATCAAAATCTGCAATTACCGGAGCATGGTCAAAATCAAGGGTGTCGCCGTAATGTGCCGCCAGATTGATAGACCATAGCGGCGTTCCGTTGGTTCCTTTTAAAGCAATCACTAAGCCGTTGCTGGTGGCAAAAACCACGTCGGCTTGGTTGTCGTTGTCCACATCGGCCAGAGCAGCACCCCTGAAGGCCGTGGCGTAGCCGGGTATAGAATAGTCCCACAGCGGTGTGCCGTCGTACCCCAGCGCAATCATCTTATTCCAACTGAAGAAAACCACTTCGCAATTACCGTCTGCATCGAGGTCGGCAACAGAAGCCGGTGCCCCGATATAATAGCCCGGAGCGTAAGTATAAGTCCAGTATTCGCTTCCGTTTTCTCCGTTCAGGACAAACAATTTGCCGCTGTAATCTCCAATGATTAATTCCGGTTTGTTGTCTTTGTCCAAATCTGCAACGGCGGTGCCATGGTAAATAACATCATCTGCTGCGTGCTTCCAAAGCAACGAATGATCACTCCCTTTGTAGGCATAAATATAATTGGTGTCGCCTGAAAAAGCCCACGAGGCAACCACAAAATCAAGTTGCCCGTCCGTATCCAGATCAACAATGGTGGGCGCTGTCTGAATCCACGAGTTCGTATTGACCGTAATTTCCCATGCTTCAGAACCGTTTTCGGCATTGAGGCATATCACGTATCCTTCAAATTCGCCATGCAAAATCTCCGGTTTTCCGTCGTTATCAATGTCGGCAATGGATGGCGGAGAATCACTGCCCCGTGTAGGAGCCTGCCATTTCACAGAACCGTCGGGACCGTTAAAACAAAAAGTGGTTGGGTTGCAGGAACTGGCTACAATTACTTCGGTGATACCATCATTATCTACATCATAAATTACCGGGGCCACGTCATTGCATCCCTCAGCGCCCGCCGGGCGTGTGTTGTATTTCCAGAGCAGCGAACCGTCTTCGGCATTTAATGCATAAACACAACTGTCGTTACGGTAACACCCAAAAACAAGTTCCAGCTTGCCGTCGTTGTCAATGTCGCCGGCCGCCGTTTGCCCGAAAGATGCGTCAAGTAAGTCGTACCACCATTTGATTGCCGGTGTTTGTGCTTTCAGATTAGTACCTGAAAAAATACTGTAGAACAATAAACTACAAAAAATAATCTTTTGAAAAATCATAGGTTGTTGCTTTCTCATGTTGTTATGTTCTCCTGATAAGGTTATTTATAAGTTTCTACCCTTTATTAAAAGGTATTCTCAAAAATAAGGATTCTTTATCAAAAAGAAAAATTTATTAACCCAAATTCAGTAATAGGAGTGTGTAGTTTATAGCTCAGGTTGGGTTTATCCATGTAGCAGGCTAGCCGATTTGAAAAATTATTTCGCTTGTAACGGAGTTCGGCCACATGCCTGACAAAAACAGCCGGAGGTTGCATCATGTCACCCTCCGGCTGTTTAGACTGAAATCCATTTATTTTCAATAGCCTGGCAGTCGCGATAAAAATCCTGCGTTGCTATTTAACACTGTCGGTTTCTGGCATCACTTCTTTTTCTTTTTTGGCTCTGTTTTCACAATAACGGCACAATTCAGTGATATTCTTTTCGTGCCTTGCTGTTTCAACAGTGCCTTCAAATATTTCGTCTGTCCTGTCGGTATTGATATACGAACAATCTTTATACAAATGATAGCGTGTACCCGATTTTGTCCAGTACACAAAGTCCTGGCCTTCATTCAACTGCTTTACCTGTTCGGTCTGCTGCTGATATTGTTCCTGTGAAGGCGGGTTGAAGTCGATACCAAAATATCCTGCTACCAGCAGCGCTACAATACCTATTGCTCCGGCAATACCTTTTTGCTTCCTGTCATATTCTTGTTAGTAAATATGAGAATAATGAGTGGTAAGAAGGCTATAATGCTGATGATGGCGCCAAGCTGGTTCTGAATAAAGAATCTGATCTTATCTTTTTCCGAAGCAGGGTCAAACCTGTTTGCCTTTTTCCATTGCAGTGATCCAATGATGGCTAAAATCATATCCACCACTATCAGCACAATCAGCCAAACCATAGGTACCGGAACTTTTTTCAGTAAAAGGATAGCCCCGATTTCAGCCCCGATAGCCAGCACCCATGCTGCGATGGCTATAAAGCGAAATTGTTTTGCTTTTGCCTTGTTTTCGTCGCTTACAACGAAAG
>DAOOWO010000078.1:0-8820 GCA_035371225.1 Bacteroidales bacterium
CTCATCTTTCATGGCGGCTAATTGTTCGTTCGAACGCATAATCTCCAGATTGTTTTGTGATATTTTTTCTTCAAGGCCGCCAATTTCAACGTTTATTCCGTCAATTAACTCTTCGCGTTTGTCAATTTGATTTTTTAAAAGCACGACCTGGTTCAGCGAGATATCTTTGTTCTTTTTTGTTTCGCTGAGCAACTTTTTATAATAATTTATTTCTTCTTCAATTTTTTTCTTTTTATCAAGCAGCTTTTCTTTTGATTGATGATTTTGAGCAAAAGGGAAAAAAAACAGTCCTGTCATTGCGATGACAAGCCCGGCCAACAGCCATTTTTTTATTCTTTGCCCTTTATTCATATCATTTTAACAAAAGCGTAAAAATAATTATTTTTCAAAACACAATATTTTTCGTTTAAAAAAACTACAAACATAGCATTGTTTATAAGAACATAACAGCAGCAGGTTTTTGCCGTTTATATATTGTATTAATTAGTACTTTTGCAGGATACAAACAGCATGGATATTTGCTATACAAACGATAGTTTATGAAAATAATTATTCCCATGGCCGGTATGGGCAAACGCATGCGGCCGCATACGCTTACTATCCCCAAACCATTGATACCAGTGGCCGGAAAACCTATTGTACAACACCTCGCCGAGAACCTTATCGGCTCTAGTTCTCAGCCTGTTGATGAGATTTCTTTTATTGTGGGAAATTTTGGCGAAGAAACAGAAAAAAAATTGTTGGATATCAGCGAAAGCCTGGGTGTGAAGGGAAAAATTTGTGTTCAAAAAGAAGCCCTGGGAACGGCCCATGCAGTTTTATGCGCCGCAGAATCCCTGGAAGGCCCTGTTATTATTGCTTTTGCCGATACATTGTTTAAAGCGGGATTTAGCATAGATCCTAACAAAGACAGCATTATCTGGGTGCAAAAAGTTGAAAACCCTTCGGAATTTGGCGTGGTTACTACCGGAGATAAAAATAACATCACTGGATTTGTTGAAAAACCAAAAGAGTTTGTCTCCGACCTGGCAATTATTGGTATTTATTATTTCAGGGATGGGAAGAACCTTCGCAACGAATTACAATACCTGATAGATAACAACGTGATTAAATCGGGAGAATATCAGCTAACTGACGCTCTGAAGAACATGCTGGGCAAAGGCCTGGGTTTTTATGCCGGACATGTTGACGAATGGCTTGACTGCGGCAATAAAGATGCCACGGTGCATACCAACCAGCGGGTACTGGAAATGATGAAAGAGCAGGAGCTAATTGCTCCTTCGGCTGTGATTACAAATTCTGTGATAAAAAAACCATGCTTTATCGGAGAAAATGTGGTGATTAGCGACGCCGTTATTGGGCCCCATGTTTCTGTTGGGAAAAATACGCACATACAAAATTCAATAATCACCAACAGTATAATTCAGGAAAATTCAACTATTACTGATGCTAACCTCGATAATTCGATGATTGGCAGCTTTGTAGATTTTAAAGGCAAATTGTATGAACTGAGCATAGGGGATTATACCACTATGTGTTAAAAAATGCAGATGAAAATTAGTCGAAAAATAGTATTGTTTTCTTGTGTTTGCCTGATGTTTATGCCGTGTTTTTCTTGCCGTACATCACGTAATGCGCCGGAGACAGTTGCTGCAGAAAACAATAAAAAACTTACACAACAGCAATTGCTTCAGAATTCGGCTCTGTTTTTGGAAGGCCTGAGAGAGAAATATTTTAACAATAACGATAAGGCCCTGGGATTGTTTGCCCAATGTATTAAACAAAATCCCGCCAACGACGGCGCTTTGTACGAAATGGGCTTTTTGTTGTTTGAGCAAAAAAAATATGACGATGCGCTGGTGCTCATCAAAGATGCCTGTAAGAGAAAACCTGAAAATATTTGGTATTCTTTGCTGTTGGCGCAAATTTATTCAGCCAAAAAAGATTTTAATAATGCAGAAAAGGTATATAAAACGCTAACTGATAAAAATCCGGACAAGCCGGAGCTTTTCTATGAATGGGCGGATGTATGCATTCTTCACGAAAATTATGCAGAAGCCATAAAAGTATATGATTTGCTTGAAAGTCGCATCGGAAGGCAGCCTGAGACTACTTTACAAAAAGAAAAATTGTATATGCAGCTAGGCAAAAGCGACAAAGCAATAGAAGAAGCCAGGGCGCTTATCAGAATGTTTCCGGGAGAAACACAGCATTATGAAGATCTGGCTGATTTGTACATGGCCACCAACCAGCCCTTGAAGGCCTTTGAACAGTATCAGAAAATTCTGTCCATAAACCAATCCGACCCCAATGTGCACCTGGCTCTTGCTGATTATTACCGCGTACAGAACAATACCGAAAAAGCTGTTGAAGAACTAAAAACGGCTTTTGCAAGTAAGGAACTCGATATAGACTCCAAGGTGAAGATACTGTTGACGTTGATGAATAATCCCGCGCAAAACAAGGACTATTTTAATGCCTTACCCGAACTTGGGAAAATTGTTACGGAATCTTCTCCCGAAGAGGCCAAGGCCTTCTCGGTGTATGGCGATATTCTGAGTCAGCAAAAAGACCTGGCCGGTGCTCGTAATGCTTTCCGCAAGGTTACCGAACTTGACAATAGCAAATACGTGGTTTGGCAACAGTTGCTTCAAATTGACAGGACGCTGGAAGATTATGAATCCCTTGCTTTTGATAGCAAAACAGCCATGGAACTTTTTCCTGAACAACCGGAACCCTATTTGTTTTTTGGTCTCGCCAGGATGAAGGCCGGAGCCTATGAAGAAGCCGTCACCATTATGAATACGGGCAAAAACTTTGCGATAGGTGATGATAAAATGTTGTTGAAATTTTATTCGGCACTTGCCGATTCCTACTACCAGATAAAAAAATATGATTTGTGCTTTGAATCCTTTGAAAAATCTCTCAGCATTGATCCCAACAATACTTATGTGCTGAATAATTACAGTTACTTTCTTGCTATGCAAAACACCAACCTGGGAAGAGCTCAACAGTTATCCGAACGGCTACTGAGCATTTATCCCGATTCGCCTATCTTTCAAGACACTTATGCGTGGGTGCTTTATAAACAAAAAAAATATGAAGAAGCGAAAAAATGGAGCACAAAAGCAGTGTCGGGAAGCGATGAAAAAAACGGCGGGATATTGGAACACCACGGCGATATCTTATATGTATTACAAGAAGTAGAACAAGCCGTCCACTACTGGAAAAAAGCAAAAGAAGCAGGTGCTAATACTGAATTTCTGGACAAGAAAATCGCAGAAAAGAAACTTTATGAATAACCGGATTTCATTGCTGACATTTTGTTGTTTGGCGATGTTGTTACAACTTTCCTGCAAGACAAAACAAACGGCAGTTTTTCCCATGCCCGCTGACACTGTTAATGATGATTCTTTTGCCGTGATGAAAATTCAGCCTTTCAATTTTAATACACTATCATTGAAAGTAAATGCCGAAGTGCAATCCGGTGATGAGAATAACAGCTTTTCGGGAAATATTTATTTGGTCAGAGACAGCGCCATTTGGGTTTCGGTTCAGAAGTTCGGGCTGGAGGTTGTCAGGGCATTGATAACAAATGATTCGGTGCGAATGCTTGACCGCATCAACAAAATTTATTGGGCCGGAGATTATTCAATTCTTACAGGAATTTTGAAAACCAATTTTGATTTTGATGGCTTGCAGTCACTGATTACCGGTAATGATACAAAGTCGTATGAAAACACCGGCTTTACTGAAAAAAAAGTTGGTGACACCGTTGTTTATTATTACGCAAAAAGAAAAAAGAAAACGGATGCTTCTACTGCAATGGCTGTTAGTCAGGAAATATGGGTTAACCAGGTCGACAGCAAAATCTGTAAAAACAGTATAAAAAATATTTCGCCAAATTCAGGATCGGCAACTTTTTCCTATTCAGATTTTGAGGATTTTGGCGGGCAAAAATATCCTGGTAAAATTGGCTTTATGATCTGCAACGCCAGTACCATTGAAGGATATATTGATTTTATGCGTGTCACGCCCGAAAAAAAGGAATCCCTCCCTTTTACTATCCCTGAAAGCTATGAACGGAAAAAATAGAAATGCTGTTATTTGGTCAGTATGACTTTTTTTGTAACAGTTTGTTTCCCGTTGTTTATGGTAAAATAATACACGCCTTTTTCCAGCGATGAGAGATTAACAATAATCTGATTGTTCCCGGCACTTTGGCAGAGCAGGTTTTCGGTCACGGTATTCCCCAGCACGTCAAAAATTTTCAGGCTGAGGTCTGAAGCATCAATTACATTGGTCTGAATGGTGATAAAATCTTTTGCTGGGTTTGGAAAAAGTAGAATGTTTTTTGATAGTTCTTGTTCCTCAACACCGGCGGTAGAATATACGTAAATATAATTGGTTTTTGTTTCGGTATCGCTACCGGCAGAGTTGGTAGAGGTGAGCGATATGGTATAATAACCTGGAACAGTGAACTTCACAATAGGATTTACTGCGGTAGAGGAGGTGGAGCCCACGTAGGAAATTCCTGTGGATGGCGATATCGACCATGAATAGTCCACAGGGTCGTTGGTGGATGAATTTGTGAAAACCACCAATCCGTTAATTGCCAGGCTGGTTTTGTTGGCCGTAAAACTTGCTTCGGGAGCTACCACATCGGTATTGGGCGATATGCCATAAACCATGTTCTGGTATTCGTCAAAATCATAGCTGGTGCCGCTTGGAGCAATGTTGTTCAGGTACACATAACCATTAGAGGTGCCGCTCCAGCCCCAGTTGAAATGGAAATAGCTGGAATAGCTTCCGGTGCCCTGATAGCCGTCGCAGACGAAAGCATGACCACCGCCCTGTGCGTCGCTGCCACCATAAATTACCGGCAGGCCAGCATCCAGATCGGTTTTAATCATTAATGCCCAGTCGGCATCGCTGTATGAACTGCGAAGTGCATATTGGGCATCATAAATAAAGTGATTAATCAACGCACCTGTGGCATCGGTCAGCAGCGCTCCGGAGCCTTCGTCGTCGTAACTCATATTGACAGACACTCCGCATTGGTAAATTAATGTGGCAATGGCAGAATTAGCCGAATATACATTATTGGGCATCGATGACCAGTTGTAGGTGGTATTGCCAAAATTGGCGCTTAAAGTTCCATAATTATTGGGAAAACCATTGGCGGTAGAATGAACATAGCTGTGTGAGCCATAACCATGAGCAGGCCAACTGTGTGTTTTCATAACCATGGCCATCGCATCGGCAACACAGCCGGCATATACGTGATAGCATGGGCCTCCCGGCGCCGAAGGGCAGGCCGCGTTAAAGTAACAATCCTGACCCCAGTTGGCTGCAACCAAAGGCGACACCGCTTCAATATCTTTTGCCGGAACCATGGCAACTGCAGAATACTTATCCCACAATAATTCGATGTTGTTGTTTTTTTGTACGTTTTGTTCACGAACTGCCTTGATTTGTTTTTTGTACCGTTCCAGCCAGTAGGTGAAATTTCCAGGTTGATTTCCGGGCACATAGTTTCCTTCAAAAGAATAAAACAATACAGGCATGGTGCGTTTTTCGGCCGATATTATTACAAAACCCCGATTCTGTGAAACATTAAAAACATAATACATAGCCTGCGCTTCTTCCTGAATAGCGAGTTCGTTGATAAAAGCCACGTCCTTATATGCAACGGTTTTTTCGATGTTTACCCTTTCAAAATATAGATTTTTTGCCACTTGCCGGGCTGTTTCTATTGGTACAATTTGTCCGGATGATACCAAAAAGGATGATACGAGGAACAGGGTAAGAAAATAATGTTTTTTCATCAGAACTTTTTTTACAAAGGTATAAAAAATAAAGCATGAACTAGCAAAAAACACCAACCTCTGGCTTTATTATGCTGACCAAATCAGCAGCATCGCCTAGCAGGTTGTGATTGTAATAACTGATGATTCTTATGTTGCAGGTGACATCAACCGTATTGTATCAGGAAAGCTTTGATGAATTCTTCCAGGTCGCCATCCATCACCGATTGTACATCCGAAGTTTCTATTCCCGTGCGCAGGTCTTTTACCATTTTATAAGGATGCATCACATAATTGCGGATTTGGGAGCCCCATTCTATTTTTTTTTTGTTGCTTTCGATTTCGTCGATTTTTTCTTTTTTCTTGCGAAGTTCGATTTCGTAAAGCTGGGATTTTAGCATATGCATGGCTTTTTCCCTGTTTTGTAATTGGGAACGGGTTTCCTGGCATTCCACAATGATACCGGTAGTAAGGTGTCTTAATCGCACTGCTGTCTCTACTTTGTTCACATTTTGTCCGCCGGGTCCGCTGGATCTGAATGTTTCAAAAATGATGTCGGCGGGATTGACGTCAATTACAATATTGTCGTCAATAATGGGGTAGGCATATACCGATGCGAAAGAAGTATGCCGGCGGTTGGCGGAATCGAAAGGTGAGAGTCGCACCAGCCGGTGAACACCATTTTCGCCTTTCAGGTATCCGAAGGCATATTCGCCTTCAAATTCAATGGAAGCAGATTTGATACCAGCCGTATCGCCATCCTGCACATTAAGGGTATTGACTTTATAGTTGTTGCGTTCGCCCCAGCGGAGGTACATGCGCATGAGCATCTGTGCCCAGTCCTGGCTTTCGGTACCGCCGGCACCGGAATTGATGTTGATGATGGCGCCGAGCCGGTCTTCCTCGCCGCGGAGCATTTTTTTAAATTCGAGTTTTTCTATGGTCAGGGAGGTATCGTCGTATTGCTTCTGGATATCTTCCTCGTCAGCTTCGCCATCAGTAAAAAAACCCCAAATCACCACCAGGTCATCGTAAGCATTTTGGGCTTTGGAATAAGCCCCTGTCCAATTTTTTTTCTCTTGTATGCTTTTCATTAATTGCTCGGCCTTTTTGGGGTCGTCCCAAAAACCGGGCTGCAGGCTGGTTTTTTCTTCTTCTTCTATCTGGAGTTGTTTGCCGTCAATGTCAAAGAAACCTCCTAAGGTCTTCCAGGCGCCTTTCAAGATCTTTGATATGCTCGTTGGTAATCATGTTGTGAATTTTGGTGCAAAGATAGGGATTTCTGAATTAATACCGATAATACATTCCAACTGTCATTCCACATTGTTCGGGCACTGCTTTGTCTTTTCATATCCCGGTGTTTTGGCGGAATAGCCCGGAAGATAAGGAAAATGTACTCTCTTTTTTTCTTTGCCATGTTTTGATAATAATCCTAACAACGCCGGCAGACCTGCAATTGGCATGGATGACTTATCGTGAAATCTGGTTCGCAACGTTATGGTGTTTATTCCATCTGACTAAAATCAGAAATATCTTTTCACTGAAATTACTGTACAAAAAGCCTCCAATAAACATCTTTTTCGTTTTATTGAAATCCGCCATTTAGTGAATGAATTGACCAATCCAGACAGGAAGGCGATGGCGTGAATCAAAAATATCTGAAAATTATTCTGATAACTATCTTTTTATAATTTTCCTGAATTCTATTGATTTCTTGTTATCAATTTTTATCATGTAAACTCCTTGTGCAAAGTGATTGGTTTGAATTTTTGCCTGATGTAATAATACGCCTTTATAAACTTCAGCACCAATGGTATTATAGATTACAAAATCTAGCGGTTTATTGTTTCCTTCAATTTCTATTATCAATTCATTGGTCACAGGATTGGGATAAATCTTTACAGCACTTTCATCCGATTGGGGATCAATGCAGAAGAACCAAAATTCCACAATATTTGAGGTGTCGGAACTGCACCCGTTTAAGGTTACAATCACATAATAATCGCCTTCAGAAATGGGCAAAAGCACACTTGAGTCGGCCCCGGTAATAATTCCGGTTGGCCCATACCACTGATTTCCGCCCGGAGCATCTGAAATCAGGTTGGGATATGAAATGGAAATTGTTGGTGTGGAAGGAACATCAAGGATGTTAACAGTAATTTCTGTGCGTGGGCTTTCGCAACCACTTGATGTCTGGCTTACGTAATAAAGCAAGGTGTCGGCAGCGGTTGTCGGAGGTATTGGAGGGATAGTATCCCCGATACTACCTGTGGGCGAAGTGTACCACAAAAGACTTGTCCCTGCGGCTGTCAGCGGTGCAGCAATATCATGGAGACAATATGATAATAAAGTTGTTGTCAAGGGTGCTGAAGGAGTTGAATCTACAGTAACGGTAATTTCTGTTCTTGGGCTTTCACAAGAGCCTTCTGTTTGGCTTACATAATAATAATAAATTCCGGGAATGGCTGTTGAAGGGGTAGGCGGCGTTGAAAATCCTGTGCCGCCGGTAGGAACAGTATACCATTGAAGATTGTTTCCTGTGGCTGTAAGCTGGAGAGGTATGCTGTCCTGACAATAGGCGTATGTTGTTGTTGCCAAAGGAGCTTCAGGCAATGGAATAACGCTTACCGTAATACTTGCCGTTGCGGTGCAACTGCCGGAGGTGCCGGTAACAGTATAAGTAGTTGTAACGCTTGGATTTGCTGTAGGATTGTCTACAGTCGAACTGTTTAATCCTGTTGATGGAGTCCAGTTGTATAATAATGCTCCTGAGGCTGTGATTGTTACTGGTCCATTCCCCTCGCAAAAAGTTGGATTGGTTGGGCTGACAGATACTGTAGGCGGCGTGTTGCCCAATTGTGTTATCGTATGAGTGGCATTGCCGGGAGAAATGGTGAGAGTACATGAGCGTATAACGCACGAAGTGTTGGGCGAAACCGTCAGGGAAATGCTTCCTGTCCCGGTGCCGCTGCTTTGGCTGATATTTACCCATGAAGAGCAAGGATTGGTAACT
>DAOOWO010000079.1:0-8806 GCA_035371225.1 Bacteroidales bacterium
TTTTATTTTGGCTTTCAACAGCCCATCCTGCAACGACTCATCGAACACCTGAAAATCTTTATTCAGAGGTTCTTTTAACAGGGTGTCGGTACCAGAAATTTCCACTTGGTAGCTGTACGACCTGTAGGAATATTTTATGTCATTTACCCTGCCTTCCAGAATTTTATTCGATTTATTGATTAGCGCTATATCATCACAAAGTTCCTCCACCGAGGCCATATTATGTGCGGAGAACACCACCGTGGCTCCATTTTCGCGCAAGCGGAGAATTTCATCCTTTATCAGGCTGGCATTTATCGGGTCAAAGCCGCTGAATGGTTCATCAAATATCAGCAATTTGGGTTCGTGCAACACGGTAACAACAAACTGAATTTTTTGCTGCATTCCTTTGGAAAGCTCTTCCACCCTGCGGTTCCACCATCCCAGGAGTTCAAATTTTTCGAACCAGAATTTTAATTTTTTCAATGCTTCCGCATGTGACAAGCCTCTTAACTGAGCCAGGTACAGGGCCTGCTCACCCACCTTCATTTTTTTGTATAAACCCCTTTCTTCGGGGAGGTACCCGATGTTGACTATATGGTTCTTTTTAAGTTTTTCTCCATTTAGAAATACATTTCCTTCATCAGGCCCGGTAATCATATTGATGATGCGGATGAGGGTAGTTTTTCCGGCACCGTTAGGCCCGAGCAGTCCAAATATACTCTGTTCAGGAACACTGATGGATACCCCATTCAGAGCCACATGATTGGCAAAACGCTTGGTAATATTATGGGTTTCAAGCAAATTCATTTATTTCTGATAACTATTTACTAATAACTGCAGACTGATAAGTGTTTACTGATAACTGTTTACTGATAACTGCAACCTGTTTACTGAAAAAACTCTTTCATCTTCTCAAAAAAGTTCTTATCCTTTTTGTCGGGTTCGGGTTTAAAATTTTCCGAATGCATCATTTTTTCGATTATATTTTTATCATCTTTCGACAGATGCTGTGGTGTCCAAACGCTGATACCAACCAAAAGGTCGCCGCGTCCGTGATAATTCAGCGAAGGCAGACCTTTCCCTTTTAGTTTTAATATCTTTCCCGACTGTGTTCCCGGTTCAATTTTCACGCGTGCTTTGCCTTCCAGGGTAGGTATTTCTACATTGGTACCCAGCACGGCTTCAGGAAAACTAATGTATTGGGTATATAATAAGTTGTTACCGTCGCGGTGCAATTCGGGATGAGGTATTTCTTCAATCAATACTATCAGGTCGCCGGGCTGTCCGCCCCGTGCAGCCGCATTGCCTTTCCCGCTGACCGACAGTTGCATTCCTTCGGCCACGCCACCAGGAATTTTTATGCTGATTACTTCATCGCCTTTGATAATGCCGTTACCGAAACAAGTAGTGCATTTTTCAGTGATGGACTGTCCTTCCCCGCCACAGGTGGGACAGGTGGAGGTGGTTTGCATTTGTCCAAGAAAAGTATTGGTAACACTCACCACATGGCCTCTGCCGTTACAGGTAGAACAGGTCTTATAAGAACTTCCTCCTTTGGCGCCGGTGCCTTTGCAGTCGGTACAGGTAACATATTTGTTGACGTTAATCTTTTTCTCCACCCCGGTAGCAATTTCTTCCAGTGTCAGTTTTAATCTGACTCTTAGGTTGCTTCCGTAATTTACCTTACTCCGCTGCGACGACCCTCCGCCAAAACCACCAAAACTGCTGAACGCGCCGCCAAAGATATCGCCAAAATGGCTGAAGATGTCATCCATGCTCATGCCGCCGCCAAAGCCATTACCCCCGTTAACACCGTCAGGGCCAAACCTGTCGTAGCGGCTGCGTTTTTCGGGATTGCTCAGCACATCATAAGCGTGTGCTGCTTCTTTAAATTTCTCTTCTGCTTCTTTGTTGCCTGGTTTTTGTCGGGATGATACTTAATAGCCATCTGACGATAGGACTTTTTCAGTTCGGCCTCACTGCAATTGCGGTCAACGCCCAGAATCTCGTAATAATCACGTTTTGTCATACAAAATAAATTAATTAGCAACCACCACTTTTGCAAAACGTATTACGATGCCATTCAGGTAGTATCCTTTTTCAGTAACATCAATGATTTTCCCTTTTTGCTCCGCTGTCTGTGCGGGGACATTGGCAATAGCTTCGTGAATATCGGTATTAAACTCCACGCCTATCGCATTGATTTCTGCCAAACCAGCTTTAACCAACACGGTCCGGTATTTTTCATAAATCAGCACAACACCACTTTTCAGGCTTTTCAAGTTTTCGTCATCAGGAAAAGCCTTTATAGCTCTTTCAAAATCATCCAACACCGGCAACATCGCCGTAACCACATCTGCCGAAGCTGTCTTTATCAGATCAAGCCTTTCTTTTGAGGTTCGTTTGCGAAAATTATCAAATTCGGCAAACAAGTATAAATACTTATTATTAAGTTCTTCTATCCTGCTTTTTTGTTCTGCAATTATGGCATCTTTGTCCGGGTTCTGTGACTGGTTTTCAGGTTCTTTTTCCTGAATTTTTTCAGGCTGTTCCACTTCAGCAGTATTCTCCTGATCAATCTGTCCGTCCTTCATATGGGTACTCCCTTTCTTTTTCATATCAAAAATAGTCTTTTTCGGAGCCATTACACATCAATATTTTTGCCAATAAAACACAATGCGACATTTTGTCAGAACAGAGTTTCTTTAAATTCATTTTCTTCCGGCACTGAATTAAAAAGTTCCTGCTCTTCTTCCACATCAAACAATTGCAACTGGTTTTCGCTGATGTAATCTTCTTCCGGCAGTGAATCGGCAAATTTGCTGATATAATCTCTGATGGCAGTTTTTATCATTTTGTTGGGACTAGTCTTTTTTGCATGGCAAAATTTATCAATGATGCTTTTTTGCTTTTCAGAAAGTTTGAACTCAAATTTTTTGTATCTGATCTTTCTTTTTTTTTTCTTTTTTTGGGGTGCTGCCATAAAAATTTATTTTTCAAAATCCACTAAAAAGTGAACAAAAGTAATAAAATTCAATTTTTTATCATACAATTCCTTTGTTTTGGTCAGCTTTTTTTATCTTAGCACACTTTTAATTAAAATATTCAGTAATGATAAACGATAAATTATTCAACCCTGCCAGCATAGTGGTTGTTGGCGCTTCCAACGATGTAACAAAGCCCGGAGGTAAAGTGCTTAAAAACCTCCTCGATGGCAACTA
Source organism: Bacteroidales bacterium (assembly GCA_035371225.1). GTDB lineage: Bacteria > Bacteroidota > Bacteroidia > Bacteroidales > CAIWKO01 > CAIWKO01. The sequence continues at coordinate 3,204 of DAOOWO010000079.1, forward strand.
CAGTGGAAAAATCTATGTTACCAACCTGAAAGAAACCGAGGTGCAGGGGATACGAAGTTTCCAAAATATCAACGATTTGCCACAGACCGACCTGGCCATCATCGCCATAGCAGCAAAATACTGCCCTGAAACAGTTGAAATTCTGGCAAAACAAAAACAAACCAAAGCCTTTATCATCCTTTCGGCCGGATTCAGCGAAGAAAGCAAAGAAGGCGCTACCCTGGAAAAACAAATCGTAGAAACAATCAACAGCGTGGGCGGATGCCTGATAGGACCGAATTGCACAGGTATATGCACGCCGGTTCACCATAGTTATTTTACGCTGCCGATTCCCAAATTAGAACCTCATGGTTGTGATTTCATCACAGGCTCGGGTGCCACGGCTTGTTTTATTCTGGAAGCAGGCATTACCAATGGACTAACTTTTGCCAACATCATTTCGGTTGGCAACAGCGCACAACTCGGGGTGGAAGAAATGCTGGAACACTTCGACACTACCTTCGATCCTGCCACCAGTTCAAAAGTAAAGATGTTGTACATCGAAAACATACGAAATCCGCAAAAGCTGCTCAAACACGCCTCATCATTGATCCAAAAGGGTTGCAGAATTGCTGCCGTAAAAGCCGGTTCCTCGGCTGCCGGAAGCCGTGCGGCATCTTCTCATACCGGTGCTCTTGCAAGTTCCGACGTGGCCGTGGATGCCCTGTTCCGCAAGGCAGGCATCGTACGTTGCAGTGGCAGAGAAGAACTGATTACAGTTGCCTCTGTTTTCATGCATCCTGAATTAAAAGGCAAACGCATAGCCATCATCACACATGCCGGCGGACCAGCAGTGATGTGCACCGACGCCTTGTCGAACAATGGCATGGACGTTCCCCATATTGGTTCACCAGCCTCCAAAGAGCTCCTGGCACAACTTTTTGCAGGCTCTTCCGTGGCCAACCCAATCGACTTTTTAGCTACCGGCACTGCTGAACAGTTGGGTGTTATCATCGACTATGTGAATGAAAAATTCGACGAGATAGATGCCATGATTATCATTTTCGGGACACCCGGCTTATTCAGAATTTTTGATGTGTATGATGTGCTGGACAAAAAGATGAAGACCAGCAAAAAGCCTATCTTCCCTGTCCTGCCTTCAATCATTACTGCAGGTGAAGAAGTAAGCGATTTTATTGCCAAAGGCAGGATCAATTTCCCGGAAGAAGTAGTACTGGCCCGTGCCATCGCTAAAACTTATCACACCCGTAAACCTTACGAATTATCACCCGCCCTGCCACCGGTTGATTCAATAAAAATCCGCAATATCATTGATCATGCGGCACAGGGATACATATCTCCTGCTGAAATTCAGGCATTGATGGATGCCGCAGGCATCCCCCGCGCCGGTGAAGCCGTTGTTACCACAAAAGAAAGTGCAGTCATTGAAGCACAAAAGCTTGGGTTTCCTGTAGTAATGAAAGTTGTTGGCCCGGTGCATAAATCCGATGTCGGCGGCGTGGTGCTGCATGTTAAAAATGCAGAGACCGTTGAAAAAGAATTCGAACGGATGATGCAGATTAAAGATACCACCGCCATTTTGATACAACCCATGCTTAGTGGTACAGAGTTATTCGTAGGAGCTAAGTTTGAACCTAAATTCGGGCACATGATTTTATTCGGATTGGGCGGTATTTTCATCGAGGTGATGAAAGATGTTTCGGCAGGGCTCTCCCCCATCAGTAAAGAAGAAGCCGACACCATGATCAAAAGCCTGAAGAGTTACAAAATCATTGAAGGTGTGCGCGGGCAAAAAGGCATCAACCAGGAGATACTTGTTGACATCATTATGAGGTTATCCGCATTATTGCAGGCGGCTCCGGAGATACAGGAGCTTGACTTCAATCCTTTGCTGGGCAATTCCGAAAAGGTGGTGGCTGTGGATGCAAGGATAAAGATTGAAAAGTGCGACTGAAACAACGAAAGTTGGCAATGATGAAGGCATAGAGCATTTTCAGCTTGAAGATTTTTTACTGAACGATTTATAATGCCATCAGGCATTATGTTTAATCTATGACTATCGTATAAGAAATAAATATGATTGCGACATGGTTGATCGGTAAGGACGGAAAGCTACAAGAGGCATTGGCAACTCTCTATTCATCGCTGACAGGTATTCCTGAAGCAAGGTTGAAAACATTAGTTTTTCGCTTCAATGCACGTCAAAAAAACAAAGCGGAAACCTGGGGTGTGAACCGCATCAGGATCAATCCCGAAGGTTACGTAAATGCCGATGACCCGCAATGGATCGGCACCCTGGCTCATGAGTTGACTCACGAATACCAGTATTTTAAAAGCATACTTCCGGACTTCCTTATCCGGTTTTTCGACCAGTGTGGAATAAAATTCAGGCAATATGTTCTCCTAATGCCGCACGAAAAAGCCTATAAGGCCTCCCGCATGGAAAAACAAGCTTTTGCCGTACAGGCAGTCATCATGGATTTTGTGAGGAACTACACTCCTCAAAAAATTCTTGCTGATAATTCTCTTTCGGAACAGAACAAAGTCGAATTGATTTTAAAACTGGCGGAAGAATACAAATCAAAAAAAATGGCGGTGTAAGGGGTAAGTTTTCTATGTGTGTGCAGGATAAATTCGTGAATTTATCCTGCACACATCAGCAACACCCAGTCATTTTTCAGTATTATTCGCAATGAACTGCGAATATTTTGCAATTTATTCGCAACAGGATGCGGACTATTTGGTAGTTTTTACCGTATCTTTCACCACCACCACATCGCCGGTGAGGCGGCCGTTGACCATAAACATTTTTTTGCCTAACATATCAAAGTCCCAGCTACCGTCAAGGTTATCCCTGTCGTAAATCAGGTTCTCCAGATTTTTCGTGAGGTACACACTTTTCCCTTCGGGCACTTCCAGTATCAGCTTCACAGACTGGTTGCGCCATTTTTCACCGGCAGCCAGCAAAAAATAATTATTGATATACAACACAGAGTCGGCCATGGTAGCATCAAATTTCACTGATTCGGCACGCCGGCGGGCATTCATCAGCGTGGTGCCTCGTGAAAACTTTATCACCGTAAGTTTATAAGTACCGGTCTTCGAAGGAATGACCTTCAACTTAGGGAATCCATATACTACCAGCTTATCATCATAATCTGAAAAAAAGCAATTATTAAAAACAAAATGATCATGATCGTCGGGATCATTATCAAAAATATCATCATCAAAATAGTGGGTTTTTCTTATATCCGGCAGGTTGTCGGCAACATCAATGATGAGTGTTTCGCGGGTTTGCGGCAACATAACATCCTGTTTATATATGCTCTTTTCACTAAAATTTCCCACTATATTAATAGTCAAAAATATTGCAAGTATCAGTCCTGTGAGCCATAAAAGCGAAGCGGTAATAGAAATTACTTTGATTTTAGTTTTAAACCCGGCAATCATTCGAATGCTGTTAAAAACAAGCATCAGCAGCGGCACACCAATTAATAAAATCAGTGTCAGTAAGGCCATGTGCTGTTGCCAGGGGTTTTCAAAAAACATCTGGCCGAAAGCCGGCAGCGACACCGAACTGATTCCCCATTTAGTAAAAAACAAAAAACTGTCGGGGGCGGTAACAGACAGGATAAGCGAAACTGTCAGGATAATACCTAAAACCAGAAGCACGATTCCGGCAAAGATTACCAACGCGCGCAGAAAGTAATAAATAATCTCCCCAAAGACGCTGCCAACGCCTGAACCTGATTCCCTTGTTGTCTGCGGTCTGCTTATGGCAGCGGCCATCTGTCGTTGCCGGGCGTTATAGTAGCTTTCTCTTTTTGCCCTGCGCATCCTGCGTTTCATTTCCTTGTATTCCCTCCGGGAATGATTCTTTGTGTCGCCTTTCATTTCCTTAAAACGAGCCTTCAAATCTTCAAATTCACTTTTTATGTTTTCCTGTATCTCCGAAATGGTCATCGGCTCACCTTTCATATTGAGTTTTTCTTCCGTAGTGGTTGCCTGGGGGATTATTATCCAAAGTATCAGATAAATCAAAGCACTGGATCCAAATACAAATAAAGCGAAGATAAAACCTATCCTGAACCAAACCGGGTCCACATTAAAATAATGTCCCAGCCCGGAGCATACGCCGCCCAGCACTTTGTTATCCTCGTCGCGATAAAGTCTTTTTTTAAACCCGGAACTTTTTCCTTTTTTGGCCTCCTGGTTTTCGCCCGAAGAATCTATATCATCGGGTTTGCCCAAAATTTTTATGGCATCTTCCACATCAGCAGGAGTAATAAGTGACGCCCCTTTTTCTATTTTTACCTGAAAAATTTCAGCGATACGGCTTTCAATATCCTGAAGTATTTCCTCTTTGCCTTCGGTATTTTCAAAGTGCTTTTTCAGTGAATCGAGGTAATTTTCCAGCAACTTATATGCTTCTTCATCAATCTGGAAGAACAGCCCACCGATATTAATTGAAATTGTTTTATTCATGGCTATTATATTTGTTTTTTTGTTATTTGTTTTACTGAATTTACAAGATCGTTCCAGCTTTCGTCAAGACTTTCAAGAACCCTGCGGCCCGTTTCTGTCAGGGTATAATATTTGCGGGGCGGCCCAGCTTTGGATTCTTCCCACCGGTAATTGAGCAGGCCGTCATTTTTCAGGCGTGTCATCAGCGGATATAAAGTGCCTTCTACCACTATCAGTTTCCCTTCTTTGAGTTTTTCCATGATGTCAGAGGCATACATATCTTTTTGCGCAATGATAGAAAGAATACAATATTCCAGTATTCCTTTCCGCATCTGTGCTTTTGTATTTTCAATATCCATGTCATACTTTTTGAAATCCGGGACAAAGATAACACATTTTATAGTACTATGCAATACATGGTACTATTATTTTTGACATTTTTTTATTTACTTCCCAAATTTGGGCTGATTATCAACACTTTAAATTGCAACCTATAAAATAAAAAAAATGATATCTTTGTATAAGTCATAAATCCAAATAAACATGAAAAAAACAATACGTATTGCACATTGGGCCCCACGCATTATATGCATACTTGCCATACTTTTCATCAGTTTGTTTGCTGCCGACGCATTTGACCCCGGGCTGACATCGGGCCAGCAAATACTGGGTTTTATCATTCACCTTATTCCCTCCTTTGTTTTAATCGCATTGCTGATTATTGCCTGGAAATGGGAATATTTGGGCGGTATTATTTTTATGATCATCGGCATTGGCCTCAGCCCTTTTATCTTTATAGGCAATTACAGGATGAATCATTCTGTATGGTTGAGCCTCAGTATCATTATGGCAGTTACCCTCCCCTTTGCCATCATCGGATTTCTGTTTATTTTAAGTCATTTTCTGAAAAAGAAAAACCGAGTAAAAGATACAAACGAATAACCTGATTATAATGGAAACGATATTAAAAAACACATTTCTTGAATTATGGTCCAGGTATTTCGGTGATGCCGAATTACCGATAATTTTCTATTACACTGAAGGTGATGGCAGCGCTGAAAGGGCTAAAAAACCTTCCGGCCATAACTGCCTCATATCTGAGCTAAACAAGGTCAGGAATGGACAATCGTTGTTTTTCG